>QMRD01000087.1 GCA_003649225.1 Thermoprotei archaeon
TACGTTAAGATGACTTTAACTACGCCCGGATGTCCGATGAGCTTCTATTTAGTAAGGCTTGTTGAGGCTAAGATTAGAAGTATTAAGGATGTTAGTGATGTTAAAGTAGAGCTTGTATGGGATCCGCCCTGGACTCCAGATAGAATGTCTGAGAAAGCTAAAAAGAAGCTTGGATTAATTTAGGTTCAAAAGGTCAGTTGATAGGATAAAGGGGATTGCAAGATAGCAGAACTTTTATATCTAAAGGCTTTTTCGGATAATTATGAATGATTTAGTTGAGTATATTCTAGATAGAGCTATTAGTTACGGCGCTAGCTATGCCGACGTGAGGATTGAGCAAATATATACTACTCAGATAGTGGTTACGAACGATAGAATTGAAAGAGTTAATGTAGGCGTTAGGAGGGGCATGGGTTTAAGGGTTCTCGCTGATGGTGCATACTCCTTCGTATCAGCAAGCTCCCTAGATAAGGATCTCTTAGATAGGCTTGCTAGGTCGTGTGTAAAATCCGCTAAATTGTCGTCGCTATTTAAGAGGGAGAAGATACAGTTAGCGGAAGTTAAGTGTGTAAGGGATGATTTGGTTGTTCCATCTACTGAAAAGCCTCATGTGGTGGATCTTGACTTTAAGAAGAATATAGCGCTTGAGGTCAGCAAGTTTGCTAGAGCATTTGATTCAAGGATAGTTAACTCAACAGTTAGGCTGCTCGACGAATATAGGGAGAAGATTATTGCCACTAGCGAGGGCACACTTATAAGATACGTTACCCCTAGGACTAGGATATTTCTTATAGTTACGGCGTTTGAGGCAGGACGTATAAGCTCCCATATGGATGGAGAAAGCTTCGTCTCTGGATACGAGGCATATAGGAAATTTGATTTGGAAGGCTGGGCTAAAAGGATTTCTGAGAAAGCCGTAAAGATGCTTAAGGCTGAGCCTGCACCGTCTGGAAGGTTTACGGTTATAGCCGACCCGGATTTGACCGGCGTGTTTACACATGAAGCCGTAGGACACGCCTGTGAGGGGGATGGAATCGTAGCTAAGGAATCTATTTTAACTAATATGCTTGGGGAGAGGATAGGCTCCGAACTAGTTACTATCTACGATGATTCAACCTATCCTAATGGCTGGGGGTCGCTTAAATATGATGATGAGGGTGTGCCTACGGAGAAGAGGCTATTGATCGACGAAGGAATATTGGTCGGCTACATCAATGATAGGTATACAGCGTTTAAGCTTGGAATGAAGCCTAATGGAGGAGCTAGAGCTCAGGACTACATGCATCCACCTATAGTTAGGATGAGCAATACGTACATGGCTCCTGGGGACTGGAGCTTTGAGGAAATGGTATCCGAAATAAAGTATGGCGTATACCTGCTGGGCAGTAGGGGAGGGCAGGTGGATACGGCTAAGGGCACGTTCCAGTTTAATGCTAAGGAGGCGTATTTGATAGAGAATGGGGAGATAACTAAACCTTTACTCGATGTATCGCTTTCAGGATTGACTCTAGAGACGCTTAAAAATATAGATGCTGTAGGAAAGGACTTTAAGCTTAGGTCAGGTACATGTGGTAAGGGAGGGCAAGGCGTCCCCGCGGGAACGGGAGGTCCCCATGTTAGGATAGTTAATGCCGTAGTGGGTGGTAGAAGATGATGGATGTATTAAATAAGGCTATTAAGCTGGGATTGAAGTACGGCGCCAGCCAAGTTGAAGCCTATGGATCCAGCTCTCTAAACCGTATAGTTGAGATTGAAGGCAACGATATAAAGACTGTCAGGGAGCGCATGTCGCGAGGCATAGGTATTAGGCTGATCTACAGCGGAGGAATAGGCTTCGCTTATACTGAGAATTTAAGCGAGGAGAGCATAGATTATACCGTTAAGAAGGCTATATCTGTAGCTAAGATTAGGGGCCCTGATCCCTACTTCAAGAGCTTCCCCGAGCCTAAGCCTATACCTAGAGTTGAGGGAATATACTTCAACTCAACAGTGGAGTTCGAGCTGGATGAAGCCATCAAGGTTGCCCGAAATATGGTTGAGAAAGCCCTCGAAGAGGATCCTAGGGTCAAGTCTGTGGCTGGAAATATATCTTTAAGTGCTGGTGAAGTCTATATAGCTAATTCCCTTGGCATGGAGTTTAACTATAGATCTGCTAGCGCCTCAGCATCAGTATTCATAGTATCTAAGGATAAGGGATTAAGTGCATCCGGCTTCGAACTAAAACACGAGAGAGACGTTAGGAAGATAGACTTCGATTCTCTCTGTAGGAAGGCTGTGAAACGGTCAATTGATCAACTGAATTCTAAGAGAATTACTGGAGGGCGAATGTGGGTTGTCCTCAACCCAATAGCTGTAATGCTACTGTTCTCAAATACTTTTAATAGTGCTGTAACAGCAGATAACGTTCAGGAGAAGAGATCCTTCCTAGTCAATAAGCTTGAGAAAGAGATAGCGTTTAGAGGACTGAATATAATTGATGACCCACTTATGCCTGAAGGAATAAACTCTAGGCCCTTTGATGCCGAGGGAGTGGCCTCCAGAAGACTTACCGTTGTAGAGAATGGAATCCTTAAATCGTACCTCTATGATACCTATCGTGCCCAGCGCGAAGGAATTGAAAGTACAGGACACGCGTCACGAGGCTACAGCTCGGAGCCGAGCATAAGTCCATCAAACCTCATAATTAACTCTACATATGAGAAGAGCTATGAAGACTTAATATCTGAAGTTGATAGGGGGTTGATTATTAGGTGGATTATAGGCGCACATACAGCAAATATCATTACGGGGGAATTTAGTGTAGCCGTAGGAGAAGGCTACTACGTTGAAAACGGGGAGATTAAGTATTCAGTTAGGCAGGCTATGCTTGGGGGTAACATCCTAGATCTACTAGCTAAGATCGTAGCATTAGGCAGGGATAGAGAAAAAATAGGCAACCTAGTAACTGGATCAATGCTTATAAGGGATCAGGTAATCTCAGCCTGAATCTCCTCTATTTTTAATATTTCCGTTAAAATATCCTCGTGTGCATATTTATTGTAATACCCTATGACTCCAAGTATAGCTAGATATTTATCGTAGTTTTTCTCCCTCAGCTCTTCCAGCTTCTCAAGCACAGTATCTAGATAGTTTAGTGCATCGTCTATATTTCTCCAGCTTGGCATCATTCTTGAACAGATATAGAGAACCTTACCTAAAACCCTGCCTCTATCATCCTTGAAATCGAGGTGGTTTGTAATTACGTGGTTAGCTATCCTTATACACTTAACTACCAACTTCTCCCCCACGTCCGTAAGCTTAACAGATGCATCCTTAATAGTCAGAATATTTAATAATTCAAACAGTTTTACTGCTTCATACTTCTCATCTAAATCTAGGCCAAAGCCCCTATTGAGCGAATAAACATTTACGTCCATTCCGTACATCTTAGCTAATTTAGAGATCTCCTTGAGAAAACGATCTACCAAGGGTATGGTGGCCATAGTAGCTCCCGTATTATTTAGCTAATACACATATATACACTTTTCCAGTTGAAAGAAAGGGGTTTTAAATACTTAATCGAGTTAAATATCATTAATATAATTGAAAAGAAAAATAATTATGCAGCAATATTACTTTCACCTATCTCCTATAACCTTTACAAGTTAAAAGTATTTAAGAGTAAATATAGGTTATTGAATGATTCGAATGAAATCTCGCTCTGGATAATAATAGCATTTGTTAAAAGAGTTCATGCTGCGAATTCATGCTCAAGAGCAGACATTCAGCCCTTAACCCTCCTTTTAACGATAACTATCATGTAAATTGTTGAAGATATTATGCCAGCTATTGCACTTGGCGATGTGCTTAAGTAATATGATGCTATTATTCCAATAAACTGTGATAGGAAAGCTATTACGAAGATTAATACTATGATTTTATGTATACTTTCTCCAATTTCACTGGCCGCTGCAGCGGGTATTACCATTACTGTGTAGACTAGTATTGCTCCAACGGATTTTACTGCAACAATTATTGATATAGCCATAAGTATTAGGAGTAGGTAATTGTATAGCCTTACGTTCATCCCGTGAGCTGAGGCACCCTCGATATCGAACGATATATAGATAAACTCCTTGAAGAAGAGCATGGTTATAAGCGATACAATGATCGACGAAACCAATAGGATAAGTATATCAGTATTAGTTAGGAGGAGTATATCTCCCACTAGGAGACCCCATATCCTCGGTAGGTGTTCTGCAGGTAATACGGTCATGAAGAGTACTGCTATACTCATAGCGAATGCAAAGGTTACTCCTATCGCTACCTCCATTTTACTGGCTATTCCACGTTCGCCAACGTAGCCAGTAACTACTGCCACCAGCACTCCAAATAGTAGAGCCCCTAGGATCGGGTCAAACCACGATAACCCAATGACTTGGAGGAATAGCCCAAGTGCCGCTCCCCCCAGTGCTGCGTGGGCTACACCTGAAGCCATAAATGATAGTCCTCTAAATACCATGAACGAACCTATCATTGCAGCAATCGTACTGGTCAGTACTGCCGATATCAATGCTCTGATGACGAAGGGCTGTAGCAGATACTGTACTAGTTCATGCATGGAAGTCACCCGTTATTGGGTAACA
>QMRD01000088.1 GCA_003649225.1 Thermoprotei archaeon
ATAAAATGGTATTCAAAGTACGTACCTGACGCCATAAAACAAATAAATGAAGGCGACTGGTTGTTCGGAATTCTTCACGAGCTAGGGCACGACTTCGACATTGACTATAGGTGGGTCTGGAATGCCGAATCATCAGCCAACTTTAAAATGGTATATGTTGCTGAGAAGCTTAAGGCAAAGATAAAACAGGGGGGCGTGTGGTATGACTACTCAGTATCATCTGGAAAGACGCTTGATGATTACTACGCTATGATGGCTGCAAGGACGGGCGAGGAGAAAAGGCTAAAACAGTGGCCTAACTTTAAAAATAACGATGCAGAAACTCATAAGCTCCTTATAATTAAGAACATGATCGGGTGGGAGCCATTCAAGAAAACCTATAGAGCATGGCTAAATCTCACTCAAGATGAAATACCTAAGGATCCAGTTGACAAATTCAACCTTTTTCTCTATTACCTTTGTAAATTCTCCGGTAGGGACCTCACGCAATATTTTATAGAATGGGGATTTCCGGTCAAAGACGACACTATTATAAAGGTGAGAGAAGAACTAAAGAAAGGTTAAGTAACCTTCTCTAGAGTATGTTAAACTTTATTCTATGTAGGCTTAAATACACTTAGGCTTTTCATCTCCGAACCTTGCTCTTTACTTACCGTACCGTCGCCGGGTTGCTTCTGGGGGGAAGTATAGTTGAAGATGATAACCTGCTTATAGGACCGTTTAAGGATGGGAGTCTCCATTTCGTTGAAATAATCCCTGACTTCTCGAGTTGGAAGTTTACGTTGGATGTTTCTTCTCCAGCTATAACGTTTACCTGCTTGATATCATCCTTCTATAGCTTAATATTCTTAACATCCACTAGATCCGTGTCTGTTTATTTATGTATAGTTATAGCGTAGCACAACTGTTTATTCTATGAATTTCTAAAAATTAGGTTAAGTTATTAGGGGAATAACATCTATATTTCTCCTCCTCTCACCCCTAGGAGCTATGCAATAACCGTTGGAAATGAGGTGTTTTCTATTAGAAGCCCGGATGGGAGGGATGAGGCTACTGTGTATGTGAGAATTCATGAGGATGCTCTTAGGATTAGCTTGAGGACAAGCCTCACACGCTATAAGGCTGGGCTATACATCAGGAGATTTAATAGAGCGCTTGGTCTCGTACACGATGAAAAGCTCCTTGAAGTGGAGGAAAGCGGAACATATGCTGTCGTGTGGAGGCCTCAGATAGTGGATAGATGGATTATATTCACGGAGGATGAAAACCTGCCGTTTAGAAAGTTTATTACAATGAGGAAGAGAGAGCTTCAGGTTTCATCCGATTTAACCAGTAATGTAAATGAGATATACCTAGGTGCTGGTCTTAAAGAGGGGGCCTAGGAGCTTAAAGGAGAGTATACCAGTTCGCATTGAGCCGCTTAGTGTGAGCCGCCGAGTACGAGTACCCGTAGAATACCATCTTAGTTAATTTAAATGACTTAGTTACGTTACAGTATGGATACTAGTTTTTAGCTTTTCCTTCTAACTATGACATCATCCGCATCCAGAGTTCTCCACACGATCTCAAATCCCATTCTCTTTAGAATATTCATAGCATCCTTGGATGTGATGCCGAATTTCTCCATTATCTCCATTACTTTAGATAGTGGCTCCTCCTTAATGCTTGATAGGTACTCTTTAAGCTCCTCGGGAATCCTGATTTCGCCTTTAAAGCTCGCCTTCTTCACGGTTTTTCCCATAAGCTTCTTTAACCTAATGTACACCTCGGCGGCTGAAAGCCTGTTTCTGAAGAATATTACCTCGTGTGGGACATCCTTGAATACTTTAGAGCAGTAGAGCTCCTCGTTAGCCGCTATAATCAGCTTAACATCCCTTAACAGTTTAAGCTTCCTAAGCTTCTTCTCGATATACTCCTTCGTCCAGAAGCCGATTATCTCCAGGTATATTTTCTCCCCATCCCTCTCGAACGCGAAGTCCGGTATGAATATCATGTTTCCAGCCACTAGAGGCTCCGGCTCCCTAACTATGCTCCAGTCGATCCCAAGCCTCTTGAATCTCCTGTAGAATAGCTCCTCGACCTCGCTGTCATACGGCTCGTAGGTCATCTCTATCTGCGGGAAGAGTCTCCTCTTAAAGTCGTCCATATAGAATGTACATACCCTGCCGCTCCTACTCTTAACCTTAGCCCTAATCCTCCACCTCTCGGCCGCAATTAAATACGGTAGAAGTTTCGCGAGCCTAGTACCATACCTCTCCGTCTGCTTTAGGATTGAGGCTGGACCATCTATAGTCAGCCTTACCCCATCCGGGAGCTTCTCGGCGAAATACATTAATCCAAGCCTCTTAGCATTGAAGAGAAGTATCTTAGCATTGGTACCGCTGACCTTAACGTCAGCCACTACATTGAGGGCCTTAAACAGTAGCGTTTGAGCAATAGATAAATTGTATTGTCTCAGCAAGCTAACTGGGTCTATATCCTGAAAGTCAGCCACTATCTCCTCATCCTCGTACACGGCGTTAAAGCACTCGATCAATTCATCGACCGTCATGCCGAACTTCTCAGCCACCTCCCTTAGGACGCTATTCCTCTCCTCCTCATTTAAAACGAATCCACCGTAGCTGTTGGCTGCCCTGAGGAAAAGCTCGAACCTAGCCTTAACGGGATCCACCTTTGTCTTAGGCTTCTTAAAGACAGTCCTCCTCATAAGTATGTGTGCTAGCCCCCTAATGAACCTGTAGTCGAAGCCGACCCTAAAGTACTTGTTCTCTATCCGCTGGAGGGCATCCTCAAGCTCGCCCCTCCTTCCGCCAACTGAGGACTTAAATGTATCGATTATCTCGGACGCCAGCTTCACGTCGTCTTCACTGAGCATTGAGTACTTGGGGAATATTACTCCCCTAGATACCCTAGCTATAAGTAGCGGTGATGGAAGCATGCTATCCTAGAGCCTCCTTCTTCCTCCTACGCGCCGTTGAGACCTCCTTAGTCTTGGATGTAACTACCTCGTATAGAACCGCACGCTTACCCCCCTTGGGACGGAGTATTCTGCCCAGCCTCTGGATGAACTCCCTCCTACTACCCGTTCCACTGAGTATTACCGCCACGCTTGCATCGGGAACATCTATCCCCTCCTCCAAGACTCTGCTCGTAACTATAGTCTTCAACGCTCCCCTCCTGAAAGCCTCCATAACCATCCTACGCTCTTTATCGCTCGTCTTATGAGTAATCTCAGGTATAAGAAACTCCCTAGAGATCCTCCTGACAATCTCGTTATTATCGGTAAATATTATTATCTTATCGCCCCTATGTTTGGAGAGTATCTCCCTGAGGGCTTCAATCTTACCCTCGGCGTTAAACGCTATTTTTCTGGCCTCATGCCACGCAAGCAGAGCCTCCCGAGCCTCAACGTCCAGACCGCTCTCAAGAATGATTTTCCTGAAGTCCTCTATGGACTTAAACTTTATGCCCCTACTCTCAACGTATTTCCTGAACTTGCCCATATACTCCTCATACAGCATGCGCTCAACATCCGATAGCTTAACCCTAACAGTTACTACGTCGAAGTCTGCCAGATACTTGCCTGAAAACTCTACCACCTTCCTCCTGTAGACTATTGGACCTACGAGATAGTTTAAGTCTAGATGGGCTTGATCCTCCCTCTCAGGAGTAGCTGTCAATCCCATCCTGAGGGGCGCCGCTAGTAGCTCGGCTATCTGTCTGTACCCTGGGCTGGGTAGGTGATGTACTTCATCGAATATAGCTAGCATAAACCTGTTTCCAAGTATTTCAGCGTTTATATAGGCTGAATCGTAGGTTGCTATGGTTATACATTTAATCTCCTTCCTTCCACCGCCGTAGAACCCTATCGAGGCCTTAAAGTATCTTAGGATGGCTCTACGCCACTGCTCCATCAATTCAATAGTGGGAACAACAACCAAGGTTGGTTTAAGTATCTCACCTATAGCCGCTAACGCTACCCTCGTCTTTCCAGTGCCCGTTGGGAGAACTATGACACCTCTACAGCCGTTCTTCAGCCAGGAGCTAAGAGCCTCCCTCTGATAGCCTCTTAAGTTAAAATCTCTAATCCTTCTAATCGTGCAGTATCCTAGGTCGAGAACATAGTCTCTAAACTTTATCCCCCTATGCTTCAGGTACTTAACGATACTGTAGTACTTATATGCTAGGCACCTGTAGCCGTTAACCCTATGGTCGTACCTAAGCATACCTGGTGGGAAAATTCCTCCATTATAGCCCTTCAGTAGCACAGTCCCCCTATCGTACACTAGCTCAATCATAGACTGTTTAGGATACCGTGATTGAGGTATAAAAATTTAAGACTTGAGGAGAGTGAAAGTAAGGCTACTGCTGAATTGAAATAAACTCCTCGATAAGCCTATTAATCTCCTTAGGCTTCTCGTACAGAATTAAGTGCCCAGCGTTCTCCAATACTATTAACCTCGAGTTCCTTATGAGCTTATTCAACTCCACACTACACTCCGGCGGCGTTACCTTATCATCCTTCCCCACGATAATTAACGTCGGACACTTAATCTTATCCGCGTGGTCGCGCACATCATAGTCCAGGAA
>QMRD01000089.1 GCA_003649225.1 Thermoprotei archaeon
CCCTAAGGTCATATACTATCTTCTGGGAAAACAGCGTGCTAATATATCTCCTCACAGAGCTTATACCTGCTGAGGCAGCAGTTAAACCGACAGAGAGTAGGATAAGGCTTGGCATTAACTCCAGTTGGCCGCCTATAATACATTTATCGATTATATCCTTGGATACGAGGGGGACGAATATGCTCAGCTGATTCGATATGAATAGGAGAAGCACCGCTCCGAAGAAGTACTTCCACTGTCTAGCTATATAGGGGATAAGCTTCCTAAATACCCTTATGCTTTCTCTTCTCGAAATAACTTTAACAGAGCTATCTATACGAGGTCCCTCCAACTAGAATTTCCACCCGCTAATATAAGCCTTATTCCTCAACTCAATTAAAAATTATTCGATGGAACGTCAAAACTAGAATTTCATACTAGATAAATCGCTGCCGCAGCGAATATAGATTATCGAGTAGCCTCTCTTTCTCAATGGATTCTCCCTTAAAATATAATTCCTTGCAGGACCGTCGAGGCGCTTACTGTAAGTTATTATCAGTATAAGATTTCTTCTTTCAACCCTATCCAGCTTAAACTTGCTAATACATTCCTCAAGTTGCCTTACAGCTCTTTCGGCATCGCTACGGCTAACTCTACCGGATTTAGCCTCAATAACATGGATTCTCTCCCCTTCAACCGCTATTAAATCGCATCCTCCCTGACACATACATCCATCTATTAAACATAATAAGTCACATCTGCTACATGATATTTCACATCCATCTACTGCTACTGAACCTCTACGTTGACATTTCTCATCACATTCGAAGCTCATGCACGACTACCATAGAAGCGTCTTTCAACCGAAGCGTGTAGTCTGGCTATTTCACCAACCACCTCGTCAAGTCCCGTCTCATCGAGTCCCTCATCACTAGCCTTTACCTCCTTCACTCTTCCATCCAAGCGTACATGATAGACCCTAACAATATCAGGGGATACGCCTTCCCATTCATTATATCCTAGTTTCATCTTTTCATCTGGGCTTAGCTTAGCTAGCCTTAGAAGATTGCTTAATTCATCCAGTACATGTATGCTGTGAGTAGTCATAAGTATCCTTACCTGCTCATTAGTAAGGCCAGCTAAAGTACGTACAACTATTGACTGAGCGTCGGGATGGAGATGAGCCTCAGGCTCCTCAATAAATAATATATCTCCTCCTTCAAGCGCATGCTTCATTAAATATACTAGAGGCGCAAGCTCCCTAATGCCCGATGGAGCTCTAACTAAGGGGAGCTCCACAGTTTTTTCTCTGTGTACCTGTATTTTTACAGTATATCTTGGAGGCTCTCTACCAAGCTTATAGTATACTCCAAGCTTTCTCTCAAGAAAACTCGATAAAGCCGCTATTTTCTTACATTTGATTAATGGAGACAATGCTTCGAGATCTCGAATAAATGACCTATCAACGGAATTCATAAAAACTCGCTCTCTAACGCTTAAAAGGTAGTATAATAGTGTTTCCCTAGCTCTTAGAAGACCTGCCCGTCCATCCGGCAATATATACGTCGAAGAATACATTATGAAGCCGTCTAGTATTGAATCATATATATGAGGTATGGTGGACGCAAATTTTACCGCCAGTTCATCCACTTTCTCCTCTACTGGAATGCTATAAATTTCTTCTCCATCAATAGTTATAGATAGTTTATTCATCTCCCCTACTCTATCAATACCCAGTTTTTCGTCTAAATACGAGATTATTCTATCCAGTTTCCCTATCTCTAAACCTCCCGGCAGTATTCTAAACACTATATTCATGCTGCCTTTATCATTGCTTATATCAATAATTGATTCTTGTTCGCCTACCAGGATTAGCTCGGATAACTCGTTTACTACGAAAGTATCTTTAAGTTGCTCTATTATAGCGTTCTTCCATATCGTATCAAATCTTTCGAAAAATTCTATAACGAATTCCTTAAGCTTAGTGGGCTCTCTAGATTTAAGGTATTCCCTCGCCTTATCTGATGCTAATGAAAGTATTTCACTAAAATTCGGTTCAGTGCTCATTAGGCACCATATCAAATAGTGTATATAGGATTTTCCCACGCTGTTTCCGCCAGTAAATACATTTAGCATACCTAGCTTAAGGTCTGCGTCAACTATTGGACCGAAATTTCTTATTTTAAATCTCATTTTATCGGATAATACTTCCGTAAAGCTATCCTATATTCTTTACCACCTAAAAGGATAGGATGCCGAGTACGGGTAAGCTCATCACTCTTCTGTATTTCATTATAGGGTTGGGTTAAGGTCTTGAAGCTTTTATTTAAATATTTGGCTGAAATGGTTGCATATTTTAA
Organism: Thermoprotei archaeon; assembly: GCA_003649225.1. Lineage (GTDB taxonomy): Archaea > Thermoproteota > Thermoprotei > Thermofilales > B9-G17 > B9-G17. The sequence continues at coordinate 2,340 of QMRD01000089.1, forward strand.
AATAAGACAAATGTTTGGCGATATGTAGAGCTAGTTTTTCGGAATATAGTAAGGTTTACATTAAGTATTTCGCTTTTATTTGTGCTTCTGTCAATTTCTTCCAGCGGACCCATAGAGTATAGGAGTAGTCCTTATTCCTAACGTGTAGCTCTACTACTTTGTCATTAAGGAGAAAGTATATCGAGTAGTGTATAGGATCCAGCTTACGAAATAGCCATATGCCTCCCGATTTCAGTAGCCTTTTCTCCATGTGGAAATCCCCACAATACTTTGCTGTTAGGCGGCCATTATCTTCCCTAAGTATTCTTCTAACTATTGCCCTGGTCTCAACGGCCATTAGAAGCTTGTAATAATAGTGCCTTAATATTGCTCTCAGAGGTGGTAGGCGCTCACTATAGTAGATTTCCACGAGTATATTGGCTATACGGACTGGTATGCCTAATATAGCCAGCAGTATCTCCCACATAAATAGCATTTACTAAGGGGCCAAGTTAGTTAATTTATGGTTGATATAAATACTTATCTCTCTAAATATGAGGTCTACGTGTCAGGCGAGGACTACTACCATTATCTTCAATGTTGGTTAGGGACAGGGGTTGCGTAGTTGTTTATTACATCTCATTATACAGGCTGTGTATAGCTTTTCCTTTCAGTTATTCCCGTTGTCGGCGATATAGGTTTAGTATCCATTTCCACACTGGTATAATTTCTATCGTTTTATTGTTTTTCCTTATTTTATCCTCCTGACTCCAAGTTATTATTTGTAGGTTTTTACATGCAAGTGTTTTTGAGGCTTTAAATAGCGTTTCCACTTCTCTCCTCCATTGTTCCCTGTTATCGTATTCTAGATGGTATGTGACCTGGATTAACTGTTTGACCCTGTCCTCCTCTAGCACTATGAAGTCTACCTCTCTGCCGTTCTCCCTGTAGTAGAATATGTCCTGGTTTTCCTTAACGCCCTTTTTCCTAAGCTCCATGAATACTAGGTTTTCTAGGAGTCTTCCGTAGAGCTCTGTTGTGTGTATGCTATAGACTCTAGTTAACCCGTTATCGACTACGTATAGCTTAGGTATGCTTTGCTCAACTATTCTAAGGGAGTTCGAGTATCGTTTAAGGGGGAATGCTATGTAGGCATCATTCATATATTCAAGGTAGTTGTAGAGCGTATTTCTACTAACCCTCAACCCCATACTCTTCAGGTAATTTACTACCCTTTTAATTGAGAATTCCCTAGCAAAGCTTGTGAAAACTGTTTTGAAGAACAGCTTAGCCAACTTTAGGTTTTTCAGGTTATGTCTTTCAACCATGTCTCTGTACAGCATTACGTCTGCGTACTCCCTCAATATTCTATCCTTTTCACTCTTTAAAACTACCTCTGGGTATCCGCCGTACTTTAAGTACATATCTAGCTCTCTCCTTATAAGCGCCTCCGTCCTACCCGAGATATATCTCCCTGCCAGTACGCCTTTAGCTCTAAGTACTTCATTAAAGTTGAAGGGGAATATTTCATAGACTAGCGTTCTCCCCCTGAGCATTGACGCTATTTCCTTGGATAGAAGCCTAGACGAGGAGCCCGTAACGAATACGAGGCAGTCTCTCCTATCAACAATCCTTTTCACGAACCTCTCCCATCCATTAACCTCCTGAACCTCATCTAAGAAAAGGTAGCGTATCTCACGGCCCGAATACATGCCTCTCAAAACTTTAACCGCCAAATCAAGATCGGCCAGCGAGGGAGGATAAAGCCTGTCATCGTCAAGAGGCAGGAAGCCTGCTGGATTCGTCTCTCTAACCTGCTGATAGATGTAAAGGAGGAAGAACGTTTTCCCAGCTCTTCTAGGACCAATTATTGAGATAGCTTTTCGAAGAGACGTAGTAAGGGGAACCTTTAAATCTCTACGTATAATTTCCTCCTCCCTCTCCAGAAACTCCCTAATTATCTGTCCAATAACATACTCTCTATCCATGTTTAGTTTAGAGTGCAACTTTTTAATAAAGTTTCACTTTAAACTAAACAAATTTAGATTAAACATCTGCCCAAACGAATAGCTCCTGCAATTTTTCCACCTAGTTTTTTGCATCACCTATTTCCTCCGGAATGCCTAATTATATTATTTATACCTGTGATGAGTGGGAAGGCTTATCGCTATAAAAGGTATTCCAGCTCATCGCTTCTATCGAAAAATTGTTCAACCATAATTAATCATTAATATATTAATTTCTTCCCAGCGCCTCCTCCACCGCA
>QMRD01000090.1 GCA_003649225.1 Thermoprotei archaeon
AGGCCGGAGAAATACAGTATTTTCGATGGATTAGGTCCTCTTGGCGTTATGTCCATCGTCTTAGAATTCCCGAACAACGAAAGATACTTTCTAATAATCTATGATGGAAACAATATGATAAATCCTCTGAGGGACTACATAAGGAACTACATTATAGATAAATACCACTTTCAGGATGGCGAGGTCTTAACGACAGATAATCACTTAGTTACCGGATTAAAATCAAAAGTAAAGTACTTTCCTCTGGGAATAAAGGTTAAATTTAATGATCTCCTACAATATGCTGAAAAAGGGATTCTTGAAGCTCAAAGAAATATTACCAGATGTAATATTCTAGTTTTTGAAAAAAGATATAATATCAGAGTTATAGGTTTGGATAATCTAAGGAAAATAGAGTATTTTATAAGTAAAAATATGAGAATGTTAAAATATATATTATCTATGCTTTTCCTCGTCCCTCTGGTTCATTCATTGTTTTTCTATATTTTCTTTGGATGAATACTGGATTAGCGTATGCCATAATTTGTCTACGTCTTCCTTTATCTTTTCAAGCTCTTCCTTTGATATATGCTTAAATCTTCCCTGAATACTAATGTACTTTTCAATAGGTAATCTTTTTCTTTTATCGACTAAATTTCTGCTAGGACCAGTAAGTCTTAGTCTACCGTTTTCTATCTCAAACAATATCCATACGCCTGTAAGAACCGCTAGCCTAGCTACCTCCACCGTTTTGTCCGATGGAAAACGCCATCCGGGGGGACAGGGAGTATGTAAGTGAATATACTTAAAGCCCTTAATGGAGGATGCTTTCTTGAGCTTTTGTATAAAGTCCTGAGGATAAGCTATGCTAGCCGTAGCCACGTAAGGTACGTTATGGCTGGCCACTATTAACGGAAGGAATTTTTTAGGCTCTTTTTTCCCGAGTACTGTTGTGGTTGTCCAAGCATGCCTCGGAGTTGACCCCGATCTCTGGATTCCGGTGTTCATATACGCTTCATTATCATAGCAGATGTAAATGATGTTGTTATTTCTCTCAGCAGCTCCGGATAAGGCCTGAATTCCTATATCCACGGTTCCACCATCTCCGGCCCATACTACAACATTAATGTCATCTCTGCCCATAAGATCCAATGCTTCGCTCATTCCAGCTGCCGTTGATGCGGCGGCAGCAAATGCAATATTGAAAACGGGGACTCCGACAGAGGATTTAGGGTAAGGTCCCAAAACTATCGAAGTACAACATGCAGGCACAATAAGTATTGTATTCTCCCCTAGTGCTTTTAATGCATATCGTAGTCCTAATGCTAGACCACAGCCTGGACAAGATGGATTGCCGGGCATCAATATCTCTTTTTTCCCTAATATATTAACTATGCCCAAAATATTCACCTCAAACATGCTTTAAATTCAACCACAAAAGCTTCCTAGGATGATTAAGCTCCTCCTTATACGCTTTAACTATGATATTTTCAAGGTCTTTTTGACGTACCTCCCTGCCTCCTATACCATAAATTATTCCATAAACTCGCTTGTCTAATCCCTCCCTATTAACAGTCGCCCTTACCTCGAGACATAACGCTCCCTCAGATCCAAAGGAGATGTCCCTATCAAAGACCAATATTGTTTTAGCATCTTCAATACATTTAGCTAGCGCCTCGCTTGGAAAGGGTCTAAAGTATCGTATTCTGCAAAAGCCAACTTTTACGCCTTGTTTCCTTAATTTATCTACAACCACCTTCAAGTCTCCTGAAATGGATCCCATAGCTATAGCTACAATATCAGCATCATCACAGAGATAATTCTCTATTAAGCCACCCGAGTATCTTCCCGTTAACCTATCATACTCTGCGGCACATTGCTCAATGACATCTTTTGCTCGAAGCATCGAGTCGTATATTGAGTATCTAAACTCCATATAGTCCTTTGGATACGCTAAATTACCGTATGAAAATGGATTCTCAACATCTAATGTATGTCTATATTTCCGCCTCTTCGGCAAAAATTCATCAACTACGTTTTGATTTGGGACATCTACGGGTTCTATCGTATGGGATACATCAAACGCGTCCCAAGCAACAATTAATGGCAGTAAGACCCTATCATTCTCAGATATTTTAAATCCCTGAATTATCAGATCCAGAACTTCCTGAGCATTTTCAGCGAACGCTATAATCCATCCAGTATCTCGTTGTGATAATACATCTATGTGATCAGACCATATGCTCCATGGAGGTGCCAGAGCTCGCGTAACTATTCCCATTACTATAGGTAATCTAGCTCCCGCAGCCCACCAGAGCATTTCACTCATATATAGTAGCCCTTGAGAAGAAGTCGCAGTAAAGGCTCGAGCTCCTACAGCTGCTGCCCCTATACATGCAGCCATCGCGCTATGCTCAGATTCAACTCTAATAAATTTGGCCTTTAACTCGCCCTTCTCTATAAATTCAGCGAGTTTCTCAACTATTTGCGTTTGTGGAGTTATAGGATAGGCAGCCACTACTTCAACTCTAGAAAGTTTAGCAGCATATGCTGCGGCATGATTCCCAGAAAGGGGCATTACTGGCACGTTCACACCTCCTTAATCATGTTTATAGCTTTAACAGGACATTCGTTTGCACAGATACCGCATCCTTTACAGAAATCATATAATATTACCGGTTTATCCTCAGCTAAAATGGCTGCTTCAGGGCAATACATCCAACATATAAAACATTTAGTGCATTTCTCGTAGTTAATTACTGGTTTTAATGTTCTCCAAAGCCCTGTATTGCCCACTGATCCTTTTGTCGGATAGGCAATAGGCATTAATACCTCTTTCATACACATCACCATATTACCGTTTCATTATATGCGCGTGTTACAGCCTCTAGGTTTTGCTTCATCCTTTCACCTTTCCATTTAGCTTTGATTGCCTTGGTCAGAGAATTTAATGAAACAATATTTGAAACTTTAATTAAAGCACCCAACATCGGCATATTTACAATAACTATCCCCGCCAGTTCTAAGCCTAGCGACATTGAGATGCTGGTTGCATCAACCGTCGCGATCCTAATATCCTTTCTATCAACCCACTCAGGAACAGATTTTGAATTTACTACAAGTACACCATCACTTTTTAATCCACGAACAACATCTATCATTCTACCAAGTCTCTCGTCTAGTAATACAACATAATCCGGGTTCAATATAGGGCAGCGAGTTCTTATCGGAGTATCAGATATCCTATTATATGCGACCACGGGTGCTCCTCTTCTTTCAGCACCGAAAAAGGGTATAGCTATAGCATATTTTCCTTCATATATTGCCGCTGATACAAGCATTTCAGCCGATGTGACAACTCCCTGCCCGCCTCTGCCATGCCATCTTATCTCCACTAAACCCAAAATGCCACCTCAATATATAAAAAGATTTCATATTCAAAAAATTTATTCATTTCATAGTATACATAGGTAAACATTACATTTCCAATTAATTTAGAAATAAATGCTATTATTTTACTAAAGTAAAGCTAAGGATTAAAGGGGCGCTCAGGGAAAATAAAACAGGTGAGTGCATGGATTACCCCAAGATAGTAGTAGAGCCCCCCGGTCCTATAGCCCAGAAAGTACTTAAAGATGATGAAAAACTCCTTATGCAATCGTTTTCAAGGTGGTATCCTCTAGTAGTTAAAAGAGCAAGTGGATTCCTAGTAGAGGATGTGGACGGGAATATATACATCGACTTTAACTCTGGACTTGCCGTGATGAATATAGGGCACTGTCATCCTAAGGTTTTAAATGCTGCACGCCAGCAAATGGAGAAACTTATTCACTACAGTATTACCGATTTCCTATATGAAACTCCTGTACTTCTGGCTAAGAAGCTTTTCTCCATAACACCGGGCTCAGATCCTAAAAAAGTTTTTTATGGAAACAGTGGAGCAGAAGCCATAGAAGGATCAATTAAGATAGCTAGAGGGTATTTTGAAGGAAAACGTCCCTATATCATAGCTTTTACAGGTTCATTTCACGGAAGAACACTGGGAGCATTATCATTAACCTCAAGCAAACCCGTTCAACGTAAAGGTTTTTCACCACTATTACCATGCGTTGAACACGTACCTTATCCCTATTGCTATAGATGCCCATTTAAGCAGGAATATCCTGATTGCCATCTATGGTGCATAGACTACATAGAAGAATGGGTCTTCAATAAGTATCTTGATCCCAGCGAAGTTGCAGCCATAGTTTTTGAACCAATAGCAGGTGAAGGAGGATATATAGTTCCACCTCCAGAGTTCTGGGGTAAAATACGTAGAATGGCTGATAAGTACGGTATTCTGTTGATAGATGATGAAGTCCAAGCAGGAATGGGACGCACAGGAAAGTGGTTCGCTATAGAACATTGGAATGTGACCCCAGACATAATAGCCATAGCCAAGGCTCTAGCATCGGGATTTCCTCTCAGCGCTATAGTCGGTAAAGAAGAATATATGAATTTACCTCGAGGATCACATGCATCAACATTTGGCGGAAACCCGATTAGCTGTGCTGTTGCATGTGCGGTAATAGATGTAATCAGAGAGGAAAACTTGCTACAGAATGC
>QMRD01000091.1 GCA_003649225.1 Thermoprotei archaeon
AGCCTAGGATTATGCCTTAAGCTTTTAGAAGCACAATTAATATTTAATAAACACCTATATTCACGCTCGAACATCACGACCCACCGACTTATCATACTGAAAATACATTTATATCTTTATGAACATCCAGTATCACTCAGCTTAATTTAGAAGTTTAACTGATGCAACCTTATTAAGTTAGCTTAGCAACACAGTATAATATACGTTCATTAACCACATAGTAACACCGTACCGAATGAATCAGAGAAAAATATAAAAAATCTTTCATAACTATATTCTAATGGGCCGGTAGTTCAGACTGGAAGAATACCCGGTTTGCACCCGGGAGGTCGGGGGTTCAAGTCCCCCCCGGTCCATAATATTAGAATTCTTTCAATACATACAGGCTTGGAATTTTCTGCTTCTCTCTTGTCGAGTTAAGTGTTTAAACTTAACCGTTTTTGTCTTTAATAGTTTTACCTCTAATTTTCCCTCAGGTATCACTAATCTACCGTTTTTGATATACTTGCTACCAGAGGGCACGGTATATACTTTAAGCAGCTTATCATGAATTCCCCATATACAATAATTTCTAATAATTCCTTGGTTAATTAATTTGAAAATTAATTTCATGAAAGATCTACTTACCTCATCTATTTCATAGTTAGAATCCAGACCATCCGTTCCATCTAAGTTTTTCTTAGATAAATAACTATAAATGATATTCCAATCAAGGAAAAAATCGCACTTTTCAAAGCTGTAATACATACGGTCGGGTTTCCATGTGTATTCAGAATCTAAAGGAATATATCTTACATTACCTAAGACAGCTTAAAGAACTCTATTAATTTACTTTCATATTCTCGAGGAGGACCTACATGTATTAAAAGCTTTTTTCTAATTCTTAAGTTTGCAAGAGAAATAGATCTTACAAAGAGACCCTTGAAAATATTATAGTCAACATTTAGCTTATCATACGAGTAGAGAGACCCATTTTTTAAGGTTTAATTTAATAGAGACTCTCCAAACGCTATAAGCTTCTTTACCCTTCTCCTTACAGCCTCTCTACTCATATGTAGTTCCTTAGCTATCTGAGCTATATTCCTAGTATAGTACAGTTTCTCAAATATTAGGGCATAGGTATAGTCAAGCTTAAAATTCAGCTTCATATTCTCAGCAAATCATATGCCCATAACTACTTACATTAGCTTAACCTACTACTTTTAAACATTTTTCGGTTATAAGACAGCTATTCTAATAGAAGCATAAATGCTTTATCGACTTATTAAATAATTTCAAGCCATAAGCATAGCTTTTAAGCGGTTAATTGTAAGGCTTATATATTTTTTATAATATAAGCTCTTTATGCGCATAACCAAGGTAGAGGTCTATAAAGTTACGCTAAGATATAGAGAGGTTTTCAGGATAGCTCTAGGTGCAAGCTCCCGTACAACTAACCTTATAGTTAAAATCTACACCGATGAGGGGATGATGGGGATCGGCGAATCGTGCCCCTCAAGGCGTATTACGCATGACAGCATAGAAACAAACCTTGAAGCCCTGGAACTACTAGCCCCTAAGCTGATAGGAGTAGATCCAACCAGAATCGAATACATCCATAAGTTGTTCAGGAAATTATATGGTAATCCATCAATTAAGGCTGCACTTGATATGGCTATGCATGATATCATAGGCAAAGCCGCAGGCCTACCTGTGTATAAGCTACTAGGCGGCTTTAGATCCGAGATAGTTACCGACATTACCATCGGCATTAAAAGCCCGAAGGAAATGGCTAAAGCAGCCGTTAATCTAGTTGAAAAAGGATTCAGAACATTAAAACTTAAAGTGGGCGTAGATCCTGACGAGGACGTTGAAAGAATTAAAGCTGTTAGGGATAGCGTCGGCGGCGATATCGCCATTAGGATCGATGCAAACCAAGGGTGGAGCGTAAGAGAAGCAATAGACGTCCTAAATAAGGTCTATAGATACGATATTCAGCTCTGTGAGCAGCCGGTCAAGTACAACGACCTGGAGGGAATGGCTAGAGTTAAGGAACGTAGCCCCATACCTATAATGGCCGATGAAAGCGTACACGATGCAAAGGATGCAATTAAACTAGTTAAGTTAAATGCAGCCGACGTAGTTAACATCAAATTAATGAAGTGTGGCGGTCTTCACGAAGCCATTAAGATAGCATCGATATGTGAATCAGCAGGCATATCCAATATGATCGGATGCATGGGTGAATCAAGAATAGCGATTACAGCTGGCGTACACCTAGCCATGGCATTAGAAAACATTATCTACTGTGATCTAGACTCAGACCTACTAAATCTTGACGAAGTAGTCGCCGAGGGAGGTGCATCCATAGAGGGAGATGTTAGAAGGGTTCCAGACGCCCCTGGCTTAGGTATTAAGGGTTTAAAGGAAGATATGCTTGTATTTATAAAGAGGTGGGAGTAATGTCTAAGTTCAAAGAGCTTTTCTATGAGAGGAAGTGGGGATGGGAGGTTCTCGATAATAAGGCTATAATGGAATTTGGAGAAGAATACAAGGACTTCCTTGGAAAAGCTAAGACGGAAAGAGAGGCCGTTGAGTACGCTGTGTCCCTTGCTGAGAAAAACGGGTTTAAAAAACTAGGTGAAGCTAATAATCTTAAATCTGGAGACAGGGTGTATGAGGTATACAAGAATAAACTCGTAGCTCTAGCTGTTATAGGACATAGGAGCATAATCGAGGGAACAAGGATTATTGGTGCTCACATAGATGCTCCACGCCTCGACCTTAAGCCACAGCCCCTATTTGAGGAAAAGGATGCAGGACTGGCTATATTTAAAACACAATACTACGGTGGAGTAAAGAAATACCAGTGGGCCAGCATTCCATTGGCGCTACACGGCGTAGTTACCCTAGCCGATGGAGGAACCGTAAAGATAGTTATCGGCGAGAACGAGAATGAAGCCGTACTAACTATACCCGATCTAGCTCCACACATAGCTCGTAAGAAACAGGGCGAAAGAAAGGGATTCGAACTAATAGAGGGGGAGGAGCTCAAGATACTAGTCGGCAATATGCCTATACGTGATAAAGAGGTTGAGGAGAAGGTAAAGGCTATGGTGCTTAAAATCCTCAAGGAACGATACGGCATCAGCGAGGAGGATTTCGTTAGCGCCGACCTAGAGGTAGTGCCTGCATTTAAACCTAGAGACGTAGGCCTAGATAAATCTATGATAGGAGGATACGGGCAGGACGATAGAATATGCGCATATACTACTCTAAGAGCTATACTCGATGCCAAGGACGTTGAATATACTGCCATAGCTCTACTCGTAGATAGGGAGGAGATAGGAAGCGCTGGAAACACAGGCGCCACATCAGAATTCATTAAATACTTTATTTCAAAGCTCATCCTATTGACGGAAGGAAAATGCGAGGAATGGATGCTAAGGGAGGCGTTACTTAAATCCAGGGCTATTTCAGCTGATGTAAATGTCGCAATACATCCAGCCTACAAGGACGTACACGACATCCAGAATGCGGCAGTACTCGGCAAAGGCGTAGTCGTAACAAAGTACACTGGTGGTAGAGGTAAGGGTGGTGCATCGGAGGCGCACGCCGAATACGTTGGATGGGTAAGAAAGATACTTAATGAGAAGGGAATTCCCTGGCAACCGGGACTACTAGGTAAGGTAGATGAGGGAGGCGGAGGAACTATTGCGAAATTCCTTGCATCCTATGGTATGGACGTGGTTGATATGGGTCCAGCACTACTGGCTATGCATTCACCCTTTGAAGTATGCAGTAAAGCCGACCTATACTCAGCATATCTTGCCTACAAAGCATTTTATGAGGCTAAAGCCTAGTTTCAATAAATCGAAGTAAGAGGAGACGTCATAAGGTTTATATTATCATTAAATATCACTTTTTTCTGAACTTACTGAATTAAAGCGCTGAGGGTCATATATGAGAATAGGACTAGTTACCGAGTGGTATCCCCCTGACATCGGCGGCGTTGCATCTCATGTAAGGGATCTATCGAAGTATCTCGTGAAAAGAGGGCATGAGGTTGTTATAATTACGCGCAGAAGAAACGGCTATAGGAGAGGAGCGGGAAATGTTATTGAAATTCCCTCGGCTTTTTCGTTTGAAAACATACTTGTACCTCCAGATCTGAGTTCTCTATCGGAAGTGATCGTAAAGTCGGATCTAGACATTTTGCATTCTCACCATGCTTTTACATTCCTTCCTTTAATGAGTCTCATTAAAGCACATGGAGTAGGCATAGGAACTGTCCTAACGAATCATAGCAGCTACCTTAATGATTATTCATATGTAACTAGAGTGTTAGGCTATGCCTTTTTCCCTGTTAAATTCATACTAACAAATTACGTGGATAGAATTATTGCGGTAAGTAGAACAGCGGCATCCTTCATAAGAGCCTTTACGGGAACTAAGGATGTAGAAATAATCTACAACGGAGTGGATACTGAAAGGTTTAACCCTCATGGCTCAAGAATATAC
>QMRD01000092.1 GCA_003649225.1 Thermoprotei archaeon
ATCGCATTGAGCGGATAGCGGCTACGTGGCGTCGCTTGGAATAGTCCCCGTTGTTGGTGGAGGGATTTATTCAAATAATTATGGATATCCTGGGTGGTCGTGGAGTCCGGATGAGCTGGCTTCTTTTGATGAGGAAAGTAAGCTCTATAAGATGTATATTTTGGAGTTACACGTATTTAGAAACCCCTATAAGATAGTAGCTTTGGTATATGATGAAAATGGAACTCTATTAGGTACGAAGGAGTATACAAATCTAAATGAATACACTGATATACAATACTTCTCCCTACAGGTTTCAGCTGGTAACGGTAATGATTACTTTGACTTCATCTTCTATGAACTACAGATTGCTAAGCATTAGCTTTTAACGTACTCCTCTCCTTTCTTTGTTAGTTTGAATCCTATCATGGGTCTGCCGTCCACGTATACGAGTGAGGATACGACGAGGCCTTTTCCTGTTAATGATGTTATTGTTCTCCAGAATGTGTCTCTAGGTAATCCGCTTTCCTGCATTACGGTTTTATGGTCTATCTCGCCTCCATAGTATGAGATTAATTGTAGTACTTTCTCCTCCTCGCTGGTTAGCTCCTCCTTCGGTTTCGGCGTTATCGGCTGCTTCACCGCCTCCAATGGTTCAGCTACCCTTACCGGCTCCTGTTTTACTGAAATAAATTGAAGCGGGGTTTTCTCCTCCTTTTCACCGTACCTCGAATATATCTGCATCACCCTATCGTATATCGTCCTCTTAGTTGATACAGGCTCGAACCTCGTTATCGGCACAAGCTTCCTTACAATATACTTCTCGACTTCTATGCCCATCTCCTCAAGTTCTCTTAGTGCCCTCTCATATACCTCATCTGGGAAGTTGTAGTAGCTTGCTATATACGATGCAACATCCTTCATCTCGATAATTCTCCTCTGCCACAGCCAAAGCAGTACGGTCTGTCTTCTAGCTATCTCCTCCAGCAACTGATCCCTAGTTCTACCAGTTCTATCGGCCAAAACACCGAGCAGATAGCTGTCGCCGACGATGGTGTGCTTATCCGTCCTCGGATCCCACTTTACAAGCTGCCTATATTTCTCATAATCCTCTATCTCCCAAAGAGCCATAAGCCTTCTACCGAAGCCGCCCTGCGGAAGAACTGTTCTCGCAACGTAGACTACCATGTTGAGCATCGGTATATACGGCTCAGAAATGTTCATCGGTGGACTCATAAGCCTCCTGATAGCATTCTCTAAGCTATCCGCGTGAAACGTAGTTAAGCCTCCGTGTCCGGTATTGTGTAGAAGTATTGGGTTTTCTCCTCCTAGGAAAGCCTCGCTTTCGGGCACTGAAACATCGTATACGTACCCCTCATATTGCTCCCTTACGATGTCAACTATTGGGAGAAGGACTATCTCCCCATCTATTAAGTTATGTATTCTGTCTATAATCCTTCTATCCTCCTCCGTAGGCTCCCTTGTCCTATTGTTCAGAATCCACTCTAACACTTTTAGTGCTATATCTTTCCGTACGAACTTCTGCCTCCTCTTATTGTTGAGCAGTATGTATGTATATTTTAACGGCATGTTTTTCGGCTTCAGATTAGCATATAGTCTTCTTAATGCATCTATTGGAACTCCGTTGCCTAGGAATGGTTTTCGAGATTTCCTATAGTCTATCGTTATGCTGTAGTATTCGCCCTCCCTCCTTACCCTTACGTTGAAGCCAGCTAGTCTGGCTAGCCATGCTAACTCCTGAATGAGACGCTTATTCTTCTGCACTATTGTTAGCTGGTGGGGGCGTTTTGTACTTCTCCTTGCATCTGCCCTTAATCCATCGAAAAAGGCTTTAATTACACTCTGAGGAGATGTCCACAGCTTCGACGGCACGTGTTTCTCCGCATTCCTTCCACCACATAGGCTCTTGAAAAGATGTGCCAGTAACTTGTTACTGTACTCCACCATAACGTATGATCCTCTATCCTCAATGTATGGGGTATCGTCGAACTTCTCCCTGAATATCCTGACTATTCTATCGAATACATCTTTCTCCCCCCTCCCGAGTGAGAATACTACTTTTCCGCCTCTATTGTTTAGCTTCACGCATCCGTCGGCTAGGTATACTCCGAGAAGATAGGCTAGATCCTCATCAAGCCTTAAATACATTGGTATGGTTTTTCCTCTCGGCAGCTTCAGGTAGGCATCTTTAAGTGTCTCTAGGCTGATCTTATTCTCTAAATATGTTAGCGGTATAGGATTCCTCCTAATCCCGACTACAGTTTTAACTTCTTTTGGAATATTATCGACCAGTATCCCGTCGTGTTGCGGCAGTAGGTCTGCTATATTTATGGTAGGATATCTCTCCGCCCAGCTCTTCTTTACAAACGATATCAGTAGGTCTCCCTTCTTTAGATCCTTAACGGCTTTTGTCCTGATTTTAAGCGTACCTGGCTCCATCACGAATACGGAGTGGGATTCCGTTGCCCGAACCTTCCCTCCAACGTATTTTATTCTATATATTTCATCCGCCCTATGCCTTAGCACATATCTGATGGGTTTAAAGCACGCTTTCCCTCGATCTATCGTTAGAACCTCAACGCCGCTTACGGGTATAGGTATCCTCTCAACTCCCTCGGGATAGAAGCTATCTATGAAATCACCTATCTTAACTAGCTTAACCTCCCCTCCCTTCCTGACGAGAATCGGGGTGTCGCTGGAGACGCTCGCCATCGCTTGGAAGAGGACGAAGGCTTCGGCTCCTCTTATTTCTCCAACTATTATGTAGTCTGGCCTGTATCTTAATGATACTCTAACTAGGTCGTATAGGGATATTTCCCCGAGCTTGCTTTCACCTAGACCGTAGCTTTCCCTGCTTATTAGCTGTACCCAGTTCTCGTGGGGGAGATTCAGCTCCGCTGTCTCCTCGATAGTTACTATCTTCATTCCAGGCTTAATGAAGGAGGCGATAGCGTTTAGGAAGGTGGTGTTATGGTTTAGCCTCCAGCCGATATCGCCTATTATGAAGAGGTGGGGGGATTCTACCTCTAGGTCGTATAGTGGCTCATTAATGGGCTCTACTAGTTCAATGCTGAGAATATCCTCCATTAGCAGGTCTCCTTCAACTAGTTTCTCAAGCTTTGAAAGCTCCTCCGGCGGATCTTCGTTCCTCTTGAAGAAATCTATGAGCTCAGCTAGTGTTTTCTTTGAAAAACTCCTAGCTCCTCCCTCGTACTTAGCTATCCATCTCTCGGCTTTCCCCAGCGCATGGTCTAGAGCCTTCTTGCTTATGCCCGCACTACTCCTTAATCTTCCTATAAAGGGACCTATTGGGTAGACGTCTACTTGTTCATGCTCCTCATAAGGCTTCCTTAGAATCTCTGTAATTTCAGGCTTAATCTTCCCGCTGGTACTGTATTTCTCGATGAGCTCTATGAAACGTGCTACGCTTCTCCTATTCTGAATCCTTATCACGTAGTACATCGAATCTCTAACAGATTTAAGGGAGAGGGAGTGGTTAATTCTCAGCCTCTTCAGAATTAGGCTTAAGCCGTTTATCAGGTTAAGAGACTTGGATGAAAACTCTACTATTGCTCTTAAATAACCGCTGGAATCTACCTTTAGATATATGGATCCAGCCCCGTCGAAGTATCCAGCTAAAAATGAGGCCAGTACTTCCTCGTTATCGTTAAGCAGTATCTCCTCGGGTACTTGTACGGTTCCGGATTTATCCTGTATGAATAGTCTACTTAGTTCATCTAGTGCTTTATTATCCTTGAATCTTAGCAGAACTACGCCGCTTCTCCTATCTATAGTTCTATTCACCTTCTTACCGTAGACTTCCATTACTAGAGTGGCCCACCTATCCAGTAGTTCCTCACTCTTGCTTACGAATCCTATATCTCTACCTGAGATATAGCCGTCGGCTATCCACAGCCCTATCAGGTAGGCCTTCTCTACGGATATTTCCTCGCCTCCGCCGAAGGCAATCGGCATATAGCAGTTTACTATCTTTGAACCCACCTTAAGGTCTTTAGCTGTAACAGCTTTTAATTCAAGGGTTTCAGGATCTAGAACCACGAAGTTGTGATCGAGCGTCGTTACGGTGATCGAGCTATTCGTCCTTAGCCTGATGAGAGGCCTTTCATCGAAGTGTTTAATTACTTTCCTAAGCTTCTTCCACTTAATCCTATAGTCTGAATCCATTCCTAGGACATATATGTCGCTACTTACCTTCTTCACGATGTGTCCGTCAACTATCTCCTCGGGAGCCTCCACCATATCGTAGAGCTCTTCCGCTGTAACTATTCTAGTCTGCCCGTCTATTCTCACGATTAGTTTAGTGTATCCTGGAAAGCTCTTGCCGGCCGCCGTTCCTCCGATGATCATTAGCGTCATTCTATGTTCGAGCATTAGCCAGAGGTATGCTGCAGTCCACGTGTCTATGTTTCCTGAGTCTATTAGCTCTACTATTGAGAACGGCTTTTCTC
>QMRD01000093.1 GCA_003649225.1 Thermoprotei archaeon
GTATTCGCACTTCCTCCTGCTCAGCCCGCACTTTCTCAATTCATTAACGCTTACTTCAGCCAGCTTTTCAGGAGTAGGAAAATCATAGAACATTCTCCCGCCATATATCTCCCTATAGCCGTATTTCTCAACTAAGTTAGCGGTCATGGTTAACGCTAGCCGCAGGTTTATCTGCTGGTTAATAATCGACTTAACCAGAGCTTCAAAAAGCGTAGGAGATTTAGGAGGCCTTAAACCAAGATACTTGTTCACCAGCATATCCAAAAAATCATCGTTAAACCTTATGTTGCTCAAATCCAGATCGATGTTAAAAATGTGTCTGACTACTTCAACTGTTTTCTCTTTATTTTCCCATACTTTTACTTTGAGCATGGGCTCCATACCTTCACTGACTATTTCAACCTCAATAGGCACTACTTCTCCTCCAACCCTAACGAGACGCCTATAAGTATTCTTCTCGTAAAAGTATGGAACAGGCCTACCCTTAAGGGAAAAACGCCTAAAATGCAGACTTATGGAATACGGAGGCTTAGGTCTTATAATTACTTCAACTGGATCTACATTGCTAGCCATAAATCTAAAGTTATCGTAACCGTATATTAGCATACCTTCGACTTAACGGTACCGTTAACTGAAATAGGTTTTAACCCTTGTTCAGGCGGAATTTAGCTAATTGTTATAAGCATGAGGTAGAGGGATAGGGAAGCTATAATATCGGCAAGAGTGCTTTCAATGGGATTAACGAAGTTATCGGGGTTTAACCCTTTCTCATAAGCGACTATAGCTATCAAGTGAGCTAACATTATAATCGCTGAAATGGATAGGATATTTGTAGCTAAGAGGACGGTAACCATAGAATACATCTTATCCAGGCTTAGGGTTAATGCCCCTGAGGTAAGGGCGTAAAGCATAAACATGAGAATTGATGACAGCCACGACCCTACTATCTCAGGCATATTATCTCTTAAGGCTTTAAGCGATGGATCTATGGTACCTAGTGCCAGCTTTGTAGTGGTTTTTGAGCCTACTATGGAGCCAACGTCCCCCACAGTATCTATGATAGCAGGATATATAATGTATACCTCAGCTCTCCTTCCAATGTATTCGGATATCTTGATGAGTATGTATCCAGTTAAGTTAACTATAGCTGAAACTAAAGTTAATGTTATAATGGATTCCTTTATGGTCTCAATATATTCATCTTCATCGTAGTAGTTGTAGAATAGATATAATGTTATAGCTATAAGCGTAACTCCTAAAGATAGTAGCACGTTGAAAAACGCGTTTTCTCGGAGTATGTAGAGTACAGCTACGTAACATAGTGAGGCGACGATATCCGCAACTGTAGACATGACCGGATATACTATATAGTCTGGGTCTAAGCCTAGTTTCATCGAGAGAATTGAGGCAGAAACCGTTAGAAGCGAAACGATAGCGAATGATAAGCACATCGTAATAACGGATGTCGTAAGAACCTTCAAGGCTATTTCAAAAACTCTACATTCTACATTCGATACAACAACTATGGAGGACATTATAAGGCTACTCACGATGGTCAAGGTATAGATGGAATACATGAGGATTTTAAATTCATAGGTATTTCTCCTTAGGCTTGCTTTAATTATTCCAAGGTGAAGCCCCGTGGTGAGCCGGCCAGCGAATATTCCGTTAATTACTCCCCTAACCGATAGTATTCCAGGATATAGGGAGATAGTCCACCTGTACATTGAGATTAAGCTGAAGTACCTGGCGATAATAAGCCCAGCGATAAGGCCGCCTAAATCAGCTAGAAGAGAAATCATCGAAAGCCTAAATGAGTAAACATAGTCCTCAGCCTCCTCCCACAAGTCGCTTAACGTCGATGAAAGCCTTATCATCGCTGAAAGCACCCTAACGGCAAACGTTTATAAAGCCTTTATATAAACTGGAACTTAAATAATTTTATCTAGATACTTAAGTTCTTACTATTTCAATTATAGTTACCTCGGGTCTACAGAGAAACCTCACAGGTATAAGTGTAGTACCCAAACCTCTATTAACGTACATTACCGTTTCGTTCACATGAAACATGCCGGACGCATACTTCCTATACTTCGACGGCAAAGGCACATATAGTGGACCTATAAGAGGCAAAACTACCTGACCTCCATGGGTATGCCCTGAGAGTATTAGATCAACCTTACCCGCGGCTTCACCTATAATCTCAGGCGAATGCGCAAGCAAAACAATAAACTTATCCCCACAGTTTTCCGGTAACGCCTTCGGGAGGTCATGGAAGTGAGTATGTGGATCGTCGACACCAGCTATAATTATTCCATTACCTAAATCGACGTATTCATTCATTAATACTGTAACATTGTCTATCCCCTCAAGCAGTATCTTAAAATTCGTCATGCTTATTCCAGACCAATGATCCCAATTACCAAAAACCACATATACGGGGGCTATTCTGGCGAGCCGCTCAATGTATTCTAGGGCATACCTTAAATTATTCTTATCGCTGATGAGATCACCAGTAACAACTATAATATCAGGCTTATTTTTCTCTATAATCGAGATGCTGTTTTCCTCGCGGCTACCGATACCTTGAATGTGGAGATCGGAAACTTGAGCTATCACGAAGCTATCTACAGCTAAATTCTTGTTAGTCTCAACTTTAATATGAACTTCCTCAACAAGGTTAACTTCAATGAAGAAGGGATATATAGCAAAGAAAAGTATCACGGCTACGAGAGCTATCCTAGGTATACGGCCAAACATTTCACCACCATATCTAATCCATTTCAATTACTATTGTGCTGTCTAGCATTATTTAATGCCGACTATATAATGCTTAATAATAGTATATAAAAATTATAATAATACATTGAAAGAAGTTCGCAACAAATGTAGTTTAAACCTAAAGGTCTGATAGGAAAATAGGGGGTAAAAGTTTTCCTATAGGTTAGGATGAAGGCGGCGGAGGTGGTGGGGGAGGCGGAGGCCGCGTTTTCTTTCTAGCTTTAAGAGCTTTTTCAAATGTTTTCTGGAAATCTATATACATCTTCTTAAATCCTATTGTAAGAACAAGCGACATTGCTCCACTTAGTGAAGTATTCTGTAGGGTACCTAGCAGTGGCTTCAGCAATGTTGAGTTTATAATCCACTGATATACTAGAAACATTACTGCTACAATTATCGTTGAAAAGAAGGAGCTTACACCAGAACCATATATTTTCACCGCAATGTAGCCGATAACATAGCCTATGAACAGTCCTAGGAGACTGATGTAAAGCGACTGCTTAAACGTCATCGATACAACAGAGCTAACTATCGCTGGAACTACGAACAGCATTACTAAAGTATATGGGAGCTCCCTAACGAAAATAAGATCCTTAAATTCAGCCAACTTTTCCTCATCCGTTAATTCGTATTCAACAGCACGTTTAAGCATGAATATTGCTGATAAGACTGAAAACACGATAAATCCGTTAATGTATATTAGTTTAAACCAGTCCTCCGGAAACGTATGCCCGCCCCAAAGAAATTCGTAAGTTAATAATGTCGTCCCCGGCAGCGCTTGGGCGGCCAATATTACAGCCATTATCTTATAGATATAGTTTCCATACAGCTTATTATAGAATATATCCTCATAGCCTTCAGGGGGAAGGCCTAGCTCTATAACCTCCGAATAGATAAACTCCTCCTCAAACCTCTTCCTAAATAAAAGCCATAGCAATGGCACTCCAATCCATTCCTGCGATAGAACCGTAACATACATTTTAATAGCTGCTGTTATGCTTATATTGGGATCAAGTCCGACGATCGATAGGTTATTGTAGAGGAAATATGCCATGTAGAGGGAGATTAAGCTGTAGGCGAGCCCTAGCATAATCATAAGCCTACACATGCTCGTACGTAATCTATCCTCCAGCTTATTCCAATATAATGCGAAAAATAGTAGGCATACGGAGAACAGTACAGCTGGCGCTATATACGTTAGGTTGTAAGTTCTATAATACAGAGGGTTGATGAGGGCTAAGGCTGTATTAACTACGAGGAATGCTAGCACCACCCACCTCGGAACCCCCCTTACTATTCTATTCGAAAATGCCACAAGAGCCGAGGATAGCAGAACTATAGCTACAGCTATGCCTATATACGTATACGTTAAGTTTAGAACGTGACTATAATCCGCAGTTCTCATATTCAGCCCAGAACACCAGCAGAACACGTTCAATAGGAACTGGGCATTATCCTCCGAGTAAATATAGAAGTCGGAGAACATCATTTCCGAGCCGAAGACTACAACTCTCCCCCTACCATATACAGCCCCAGCAATAGGCGTAAAGTTGCCGTATACGATCTCATCTTTCTCGAAATCATACGCCACAGTTTCATCATTAGGTAAAACTATGGGGTAGGAGGGGCTATTAGCAACTAAAGCTATAGCATATGGGACAAC
>QMRD01000094.1 GCA_003649225.1 Thermoprotei archaeon
AGATAGCGCCATAGATAGGATTAGAAAATTAACTAAGAAAAGTTATATAATGTTGAAAAATAAGAAATATCCTTTAAATGAATTAGCGTTTAGAGTGACATTGACGAAGAGTTTGAAAGAATATACTAAAACTACGCCTCAGCATGTGAAAGCTGCTTTCCAGCTAAAAAGATATGGATTAAATATTGATATCGGAGACATAATAAGTTTTGTAAAAATTAGGGGAGGAGACGGTGTAAAAGCTTTACAACTAGCCAGAATAGACGAAATAGATGAAAAAAAATATTTAGAATATATTGAGACAACATTTAGACAAATATTGGAGTCTATCGGAGTAGATTTTGACGATATATTGGGTACAAAACATCTAGATAAATATTTCTAACTTTTCGAGGTAGTTTACTGGGTTTGGGTGCTATTGTTTATAGTTTCAACTGCTTTTATTGCAAGCTTCATTGCAAGCCTATCCCTACTATATTTGTCTCTAAATATTATAGAATGTAGAAGCAGTATGAACAATATAAGTATAGCCTTCTAATACCAAACATATATATCACTTAGCCTAAACACCACTCGCTAAGCCAAAGAAATGAGCATTAAGAAGTTGGAGCATTAAGAATAAGTTCCATATAAAGTTTTCTTTAACTATTCCTGTTTTAGTGGACAACTTATTTTATTGAAGCATTTTTGTGGCTGACAATTATATGTCATCTCATTTATCCTTCTTATCTTTTTAAGGAAATCTATATATTTTCTTTCATTGGAGAGATTTTTCTTTGTTTCTAGCAGTAACTGGTTAACATATCTGTTTCCTTGTGGTATTAGACATCCATCTATTTTTCTCTATATAGGATTATATATTTCCTATTTCTTGCTGTAAGAACGTGGCACATACTATACAATGATAAGAAATATATGGCTTAATCATATTGCTCGCTAAAACTCAAATAAGAGTGAAACATATTAGTAGAGTAATTGCTACTTATTGAATGTTTTCCATCATATCATATGTGTTTCGCTAATCATTACCCCATTTTCAATTCAAATATTCCTTATACTAAATGCCTGTCCCCAATTTAATCTAAAGAGACCTGCAGCCAGATTAATCTAAAGACAACTTCATTTTACTAATGAAGTTTATTAACTCTTCTAACGATAAGATAGAGTAATTACTTGATACACCATTTTAATCCATCATATTATTAGTAACTCTTATTGGATACGTCCTGTACTCAAAGCTATGCAGATAAGTATGAAAAATCATCGAACATTATCAGAGTGTTCTTATATTTACTTCATATAATTAGGCGGGACTAGTATATCTTCTGGTTCTACAGTAATGTGTAGCAGTAGTAATACTAATTATGGCGTTGTCAAATTTTCTATTCTATTATAGTATCCTCTAGATATATTAAATGCTTATTATGGATGATAAAAGTCCTAGGAGAGAACCTACTGCTAAGGAAATTGCGAGCATTAAGACTACCATTTTCAGCGTTCGCTTTACCCCAAACTCGGAGAGTAGTATAGTAAATGACCCTATACATGGGAAACTGAGCGTTATCATGGTTACTGCCGTTAGGGTCTGGAGCGGAGACAACTCATACTTCCCTAGCAGACCGACTGCAACGTCTTTCCTTAAAGTGCTAATTACTAACGCGACACAAATTTCGCTAGGTAGTTTCAGCAAACCAGAAACTACTGGACTAAACAGATTTGCAATCGTAGTTATTGCTCCCGTATAGTAAGTGATGTTTGCAAGGAATACTCCCAAGAAAACAAGAGGAACTCCTGTCCTTAGGAAAGACATTATCCTTGCATAAGTCTTTTTTAACAAGTTCCTTAACTGTGGCTTTCTCCACGGAGGCAACTCTAGCAGAAGAATACTGTCCTCATCCGGCATGACCCTATTTAAGAGGAGACCCGTAGTCACAATGATAAGAAGCAGGAGGAGATAAAGCGCCAGAATATATAATAAGCCGTACTTGCCGAGAACATACCATATCATTACCTCTTGCGCCATGCATGGAATTCCTAGGACTTGTAAGAGAGAGGCTATTATCCTCTCCCTATCACTTCTAAGTATACGTGTCGATAACACTCCAACAATACTGCAACCAGTACCTGTCATTAAGGGCATTATGGCGTCTCCTGACATTCCTGTTCTACGTAATGGCTTATGGAAGCTAACTGCCAGCCTCGGTAGGAATCCTATATCTTCAAGCACCCCCAGAACCAAGTAGAGGACTATAAGCGCTGGGAGTATCATAAAGAATACGAAAAACACACCTGTGGTCAGTAGGCCTATCGATGTGTAAATGCCGGGTTTATCTCCAACGAGTATATAGCGAGCCAGACCCTGAGGAATTATTTTTTCTATAAGATGCCTGATGAAGGGGTCGTAAAGACTATAGTAAAGTATGTGTGGGATTTTATGTCCCACCACAGCTATCAGTCCGAGCAATCCCCATGTTATAGCTAGTATGAGCACGGTCATGGCAACTATCCCGAAGACGGGATTCACTGAGATATAATCAACTCTACTCAGCCTGAGACATTCTACTTCCTCTGCATTGACAGATTTCCTATAAATATTGTCTGCTTTCTCTGCCCGCTCTAAGATGAGCTGTTTACTGTACTTAGACAGTTCTGCTTTCAAGTGTTCAGGTACAAGATGGAACATATCTTTGAATCCTTTGTCTCCTAGAATTACGTGTATTGCTATGAATCTACTGAAGCGTTTAAGCTTGGAGGGGAGTTTTTCCCTAAGTGCTATTTCAATGCGCTCCAAGTATTTTTCAAGATTTTTGGAATATTTAGGAGGAGTTGGTGGCCCGTGTTTATAAGATTCTATAATGCTATCTAAAAGATTCTTTATGCCTATTTTCTTTACAGCTACACACATAATGACTGGAATGCCGAGAAGATGTTCCAACTCTTCCTTTAAGACATTTATTCTTAAGGCTTCAGCTCTATCGATCTGATTTACTACTAGTATTAACGGGATCCCTGTTTCTAAGAGTTCAAGAGTTAAGTAAAGGTGGCGCCTTATGCTGACGGCATCAATAACGTGGACTATCACATCGGGTTTTTCTTCGAGAATAACTCTTCGAGTTACTTCTTCGGCTTGTGTTGCAGCTGTCAAGGAGTAGGTGCCGGGTGTGTCTACCAGTTCGATGTCGAATTTATTCCGCTTTACGCTTCCCCTATACACCTCAACGGTTGTGCCTGGGTAGTTGGATACTATAGCATTTAGCCCAGTTAAATTGTTGAAGATCACGGACTTACCTACATTAGGGTGGCCGACTAACGCCACTTTAATCTTCATGTTGATCGCCTATCATGATTTTTGAGGCTAGCTGTCGGTCGAGTACGAGAACCGAGTTATCAACTTCTACAATAATAATACTGTCATTTATATGGACTTTTATTTTTCTTCCTGGTGCAAGACCAAGCGAGACAAGACGACTGAACTCCTCTATTCTTCCTTTCACCTGGGTTATCACTCCGCGGTTCTTTATAGCAATTAAAGGCCGATCAGTCATACCAGCCACCAATATTAGACTAATTTAACTTTATTAGCCTAAGCTAATAAATCTTTTTCTTCTATTATCGTTAACGGATTAGTTCTATGTGTTTTTAGATCTAATAGTAGTTATTATGTCAGCGATGGAGGCTTTCTACCAATTATCGATGACGTCTATTGTCCTCAGGATGTTAAGTGGCAATAAACTGTCTATCTATACTACCTAAATAATTAACATAATCAGTAGTTAAATTAATTTTGCAGTCATAAGTAATATAGAGTTCACTAAGCATTAAAGGAGTTTAGAGATATTTAATTTCTAAGAAAATTAATCAAGTCTAAATTCATTATGATTTGTTAGCTATAAGCCGGATAAATCTACTAGGACTTTTAGCCTAATGGAGGCATTGCACAGCATTGAGCATGGAAGGGCTATGCAACCAATAGATGTGAGCTAAGATATATGGAGGCTGGCATTGGAATCTAACAATATGCTGAAAGGATATATAATTGATTATTGAATAAGTTCAATAATCAATTTAGACTTTAGGTATTTTTACCTAAAAATACCTAAAAATATAAGGCTGCATCCAAAATCCATAAAAATAAGGGAAATAATAATACAGAGAAAAATAATCCCGATGAGGGATAACCGGGTGCAGACCCGCCCCTCAATCCATATATAGGTTAAGTCTATATGTAGATTGGAAAATTATTGAATGGTCTCTAACTTTTTTCTGCAAACATATATCCCCATTTCTCTAATGCTTTTTTCAGTTCTTTATGGGTTTCAGCATATTTCTCAACAGATATATTTTTCATAAATGCATCGACAGCCTGTTTCATAGCGGTTGCACCAGCTTTACTTCCCCATGGATGACCATGAATTCCTCCACCAGCT
>QMRD01000095.1 GCA_003649225.1 Thermoprotei archaeon
ATGGCTGCGACCCTCAGGCCTGAAACGATATACGGAGTTACTAACATGTGGATTAATCCCGATGCAGACTATGTTCTAGCGCTCGTGGATGGAGAGAAGTGGATAGTAAGTAAGGCTACGGTTATAAAGCTAATCGACCAGCTCAGGGACGTTAAGGTACTGGAGGAATTTAAGGGGGCTAAATTAATAGGAAAGAAGTGTTGGAACCCCGTTAGGAAGGAGTACATCTACGTACTTCCAGCGTACTTCATAGATCCAGAGACAGCCACCGGAGTAGTTATGAGTGTCCCCAGCCATGCACCGTACGACTATCTAGCTCTAAGGGATTTGAAGAGAAATCCGGAGGTGCTCAGGAAATTCAATATCGATCCGAAAGTACTGGAGGAGATAAAGCCTATATCCATAATAAGCGTTGAGGGGTTTGGCGAGCATCCAGCAATAGAGGTTGTCGAGAAACTTGGGGTAAGGGATCAAAATGATCCTAAGGCTGAGGAAGCAACCAAGGAGGTATACAGGAGAGAGTACCACATGGGTGTAATGAAGGATAACTGTGGACCATACGCTGGGATGAAGGTATCTGAGATTAAAGATAAGTTAATCGAAGACTTTAAGAGGGAGAGAATCGCTGATATTCTCTGGGATCCGGCTGACGTCGTTATATGTAGATGCACTACTAGATGCCACGTTAAAATACTTAAGGACCAGTGGTTCTTGAGGTTTAGCGATGAGGAATGGAAGAATAAGGTTAGGGAGCATCTCAGGAATATGCGTATTATACCTGAGGAGGCTAGAGAGGCCTTCGAATACACGATCAACTGGCTCAAGGATAAGCCATGCGCTAGAAGGACAGGATTAGGTACGCCTCTTCCATGGGATCCTGACTGGATAGTTGAGACCTTATCCGATAGCGTAATCTACATGGCATACTACACTATAGCTAAACACATAAACAAGTATAAGATCCCTGCTGAAAAGTTAACCGACGAAGTCTTCGACTATATATTCTTAAATAAGGGCAACGTTGACGAAATAGCGGCTAGAGCTGGCTTAGATAAGGATCTTCTGGAGGATATGAAGAAGGAGTTCGAGTACTGGTATCCTGTGGATCTTAGAGTTAGCGCTAAGGAGCTGGTATATAACCATCTAACGTTCTTTCTCTTCCATCACGTAGCTATCTTCAGGCCCGAACATTGGCCTAGGGCGATTGGAGTAAATGGAATGATAATGGTTGAAGGGAGAAAGATGAGTAAAAGGCTCGGCAATTTCATAACCATAAATGAGCTCTTAACTAAATATGGTGCGGACGTAGCTAGGTTTGCTCTCGCATACTGCGGTGAGGGACTTGAGGATCCAGATTGGAGGTTTAAGGAGGTTGAGGCAATTAAGAGGCACCTAGAGGCATTCTATAACATGGCTACTTCTCTAAGTGAAATCAAGCTTATGGAGGAGGATGATATGGATAAATGGCTTAGAAGCAGGCTTCAGAGGCACATTAGGGATACTATAGAGCACCTAGAGAATCTGAGGACTAGAAGTGCCATACAGTCCGGCTTTTTCGAGATATTGGCGGATATAAGGTGGTATGTAAGGAGAAAGGGAGGATATGGGCCAGCATATGTAGACGCTATTGAGACGATTGTTAAGCTCATGGCGCCTATTATTCCACATCTGGCAGAGGAGATATGGGAGAAGTGGGGCAGGGAGGGATTTATATCCTTAAGTAAATATCCGGAGTATAGAGTGGAGTATGTGAACGAGAGAATAGAATTGAGGGAAGAGTACATTAAGAGAGTCTATGGGGATATTAAGGAGATAATTAGGGTAGTGAAGATTGAGAAGCCGAAGAAGCTTATCCTCTTTGTAGCTCCTAAGTGGAAGTATATAGTGTACAATGAGGCTATTAAGGACAAGGAGAATTTAATCAAAAGGGTTATGGCTATACCTGAGGTTAGGGAGAAGGGAGTTAAAGCGGTAAACTTTGTCAAGCAGCTGTTAAAGTTGGGTGTGGAAGATAAGATATTAACACAGGACGAGGAGTATGAGACGCTTATCTCAGCTATAGATTTCCTGAAAAAGGAATTTAAGCTGGAGGTTCAAGTTATAAAGGCTGAGTTTTCGGAGAATCCCAAGGCAGAAAAAGCTCTACCTATGAAACCTGGTATATTTATAAAGTAACTTTTTGTAATTAACTAAAATTTTTATATAAAAACTTAAACATTACATATATTTACTTTTAAATATATATTATCATTACTGAAGGGCGGGTATCAGCAATGAAGGTGATGAACAGAATAAGGACGGGAACTAAAGGATTAGATGAACTTATAGAAGGAGGTTTTCCTGAAAATTCTCTAATACTCCTCGCTGGCCATCCAGGTACAGGTAAAACTATAATGTCATGGCAATTCCTAATCGAAGGAGCTAGAAATGGAGAGAAGGGTCTGTATATATCTTTTATGGAGTCCCCCGAAGAACACGTAAGGAATTTAAAAGAGGTTAGTATAGATATACAGCCCTTTATTGACCGTGGACTAATAGAGATATTAGAGCTCATGCCAACTCTAGATAAAGGTCTTGAATCTACATTAAATTTAATTTGGCAGAAAATCGAAGAGTTTAGGCCCAAAAGAATAGTCTTAGATTCTGTTACAGCAATATTAATGGTCGTACCTAGGCCCGAATCAAGGGTCATAGTACATTTATTTAAAAAAGTTATTAGGAAATTCGGTTCTACAGCAATATTAATAGTCGAGGTTCCCGTGGGAAAGGAAAGCATAGGCTATAGTGTTGAGGAATTTGTTGCTGATGGAATAATATTCTTAAGGCACTACCATACAGGCCATGAAAGACTTATTAAGCTCGATATAATTAAGATGAGAGGAACTAATCACAGTAACTTATCTCATGCTATACATATATCTAATGAGGGCTTAGAAATAACCGGGATAGCTATTTAACCTTATATTAACATCTATTTTATCCCTATAAGTAATTATAAGATCCACTTAAGCTAGCCTCTACATCTTTAAATCAAAAGCCATTAGGTTACGTTAGTTCATAGCAAGATGATACATATACATAAAATTATTAACATTTAGTGACGCTAATTTAAACTTAAATTAGCAAAAGATATTTAAGCTAAAGATACTTAAAAATAGGGTCATTGGGGTGTGTTTTAATGGATATAGCTT
Organism: Thermoprotei archaeon; assembly: GCA_003649225.1. GTDB lineage: Archaea > Thermoproteota > Thermoprotei > Thermofilales > B9-G17 > B9-G17. The sequence goes on from QMRD01000095.1 coordinate 3,192, forward strand.
ATTTTGTATGGGAATATCCACCTCGACTTGTTGGTGGACTTGGAACTTATGCTACCGAAATTACTAGACAGTTTGTTAAGATGGGACATAACGTATCTGTCTTCACGCTGAATCCTGGGAACCTTAAAACTAGGGAGCTTATAGCTGGAGTAGAGGTACATAGACCATTGCTTGTAGACTTATCAGACATAATATTTGATGTTGTAGCTGAGGATATTAAAAGGTGGGGTCCTGGAATAAAGTTCTTTGCTGATATATTCCTCTATAATTTGCTCTCAGCTTCGAAGCTTGTAAACGACCTCGTTAAGGGCGAACGCAGAAGCTTCGATATAATATCCGCACATGACTGGCTCTCGGTAATATCAGGCATAGTATCTAAAAAAGAGCTTAATATCCCGATGGTATTTCATATACACTCTACGGAACAAGGCAGAACTATGGGTAACGGATCAAAAGTTGTTATGGAGCTGGAGAAGAAAGGAGGTCTACATGCCGACGCAATAATAACCGTGTCGAACTCCATGAAGAAGGAGTTAACAGAACTCGGATATCCAGCCGAAAAAATTAGGGTAGTATGGAACGGAGTAGATGCAAATAAATACGACCCATCAAGGGTGTCCGAGGAGAGGATAAGGGAGATAAGGGCAAAATATGGTATAGGCGACGATGACTTCATGATATTTTTTATAGGTCGACTAGCTAGAGTAAAGGGGGTAGACAAGCTAATTCAGGCCATGCCCTACGTACTGGAGAAGCATCCAAGTGCAAAGCTCGTAATAGTTGGGCTAGGCGATCTAAAGAATAAGCTAGTCAAACAAGCAAAAGTTCTAGGGATAGCTGATAAAGTAAAGTTTAGATTTGAATTCATATCCGAGGATGAAAGAATAGCCCACTACGCGGCCTGTGACGTAGCTGTCTTTCCTAGCCTCTATGAGCCGTTCGGAATAGTAGCACTAGAGGCAATGTCCATGGCAAGGCCCGTAGTCGTGGGAGCAAGAGGAATATGCGGCTTTAAGGAAAGCGTGGTGCCAGCTGGGCCTGAACAGACAGGAATACATGTAAACCCGTATGATCCGAGGGATATAGCTTGGGGAATAAACTGTATCCTAGATGATCCGGAAAAGGGAAAATGGATGGGTGAAAACGGCAGGAGAAGAGTTCTAAAGGAATTTACGTGGGAGAAAATAGCTGAAAAGACCATTAAAATATATGAAGAGGTTGCATCA
>QMRD01000096.1 GCA_003649225.1 Thermoprotei archaeon
ATTTCTCCGACTAAATATGTCTTGAAAGCTGTTAACTCAGTGACATAACTTGGGGTTAGCGGTAATGTCGAAAAAGAAGTCTATTTCTGGAACGTAAACGGCGATTACAAGGAGATAACTTTGCCTCTTACGGACTCTTTCCTCATAGTGATGAGACGGCCCACCTAGCTTTACTCCCGTACCATCAACGGTGGCAATCAGCTTTCAGAGTCGTTTTGACTGCATTACTCTGAAGAAGGTAAGTCTCAATAGAAGGCGAAAGGATAGTCTCAGATTCTTCTTCCAGCGGGACACTGATGCCTTACCAGAGCTTTATCGAGTCCAAGTCTCCTATATAACCTATTCCTCTTTAGGTCATCCAACGCCTTATCGTATGATCTACCGTGGAGGCTTACCCATGCTACCACGGCTATCTTGGATCGTGACTTATAGGTCTTTGGGGCCTCTACGGTGCTTATATTGTGGCAGTGATTTCTTGGCTAGGTGATAGATGGAGAAAACAATTATAAATAGGTCTGGTTCATATACTTTCATTGGAGATGCTGTTTCTTGTTGTAGGTGCTATGTAATGCGTTATGTCGCCTATAAAGGCGCCCTCACCATATATGAAAGAAAGAGAAGGCTTATACTTGACAAAAAGAGGAGTCCAAAGGAAGATTGAATTTAAAATAAAGCCATATGAATCGGTTTTCCTTAAGATAGTTCATAATTCGTATTTAACTCAGTAGGTACTGCTAAAAAAGCGATAAATATAACTCTAAACGTCTCCTTTGCTAACTTAATTCTATTTACCTCAGTGCGATTTTTTCCGAAAAATAAAAGATGATATTTATAATAGTACACGAGTTAGTCCATCAATAGCCACATAGCCCCCCACTAAGATTATTAAAGCTGCATATACTAATCTGAGAACCCATGGCATTGTCTTAGCCGACAAACGTGCTCCCATCTAAGACGCGATAAGAGTGAATACCCCAACGTATGCAAATATAAGTACATCCGCGAAACCATAGTACGCTAATACGCTGGCACCTACACTAGCAGTAATAATCATTTGAGCGCCTGAGGTTCCTATAGCTACATGAGCGGGTATTGTAGAAAGAAATAGTTAGAATGCGGTTCTAGATTGATCCTTTTAATGTTTTTAGCTGGATTTGCTACTGTAAATAAAAAGAAAAGAATTAACGAGACATCTTTTGAATACATTGAATTAAATCCTCATATAATGGTTTGACAGCTTGTAGTCTAGTGTCTGGTTTAATATTATGTTCTTCTAGGTAAATTAAAGACAAAAGATCCATAACTTCGCTTGGATTCCTTTCTACTAGATTCATTATAATCTCGTACACGGTCTTGAATTCCAAATCCTTATGTTTAATTATTGCTCACTACCTTGTCTCTCTCAGTATCCTCTTTATAATATGTGCTACTGAAATATACAGTATCGCTACTAAGGGCTGTATAGCTGGAATTAATGCTGCTGGAATGGCTGCAGTCGGACCAATAGCTAGGACAGCGATAGCTGCTGCAACGCTTTCGTTCTTAGTTAGGGAAATGAATACCATTGCCATATGATCCCTATACCCTATATTTAATACCTTACTAGCAACTATAACGGATAATATAACTGTTGCGTAAATTACTAGTTGTGCTGAGATAATGTATAGTGCTAGACTCGGTTTTGATATAAGTAACCTAGCCTTATTAGCTATTAGAACCCCTATTAACGTCAGCATAAAGGTTATTGTCCATATGGATAAGTACGGTTTAATCCTCTTCATAATTTTATCCTCTAAACGCTCCCTAACCCCTAAGTCCCCGCTGGAAGTCTGTGTCGGCTTCTTTGCTTTTCTTATTATGAAGCAGTATCTTATTATTTGCCCGAGAATTAGTGGGAATAGAAGAGCTATCATAACTGATTGTGCTAGAACAGTTATTGGCAGTCTTACGTGAACGCTCTGTGCAAATAAAGCCACATAGGTTGGTGCGGCAAATAATGCTATAAGTACACTTAAAATAACTAAGACGGTCGCGAGCTCTATATTACCTCCAGCAAGCATAACGTAAGCCACTGAAGCGCTTGAAGCTGGCACGGAGTTGGCAGCAATATATCCGATACTAACGATCCTATGACCGATATGGTTCGCAAACAGCATCGCAAGCAATGGTGTAATAATAAATATAATAACTGCCGTGATTATTACCTCCTTCGGCTTAGATCGTAGCTCCTTACCCATCTTCTCAGAACGTAGCTGTATCATTGATGGAAGAATAGTTCCTATAGCGAGAGAAAGTATTACGTTCTTAATGATTCCTTTATGTACCTCAAAGAAATACGCATTATAGTACCCGATAGGGAGAGCAATCAGAACCACTAGTACTACATAGACTATTAAATACTTACTTAAATGAGCAGCTATTCTTGCCGCACTTACCATTTTTATCATCCAAGTTAATATAAGTCATTTCAAAACTAATTTTTCATATGAAAAAATTTTCATATGAGGATTTTTTCATATAGCATAGTTACCTTTATATTTTGGATAAAAACTTAGTGAATATACCATTAAGGAAGAGGAGGTATTAGTGCGAATAAATGTGGCAGAGGAGGTTAAGAAAAGATATGGAGATAAATGTTTTGAAGAAATATATGAGTATATTAAAGACTTGATTCTTGAGAAACCAGATAGTAAGGTTATTGATAGGTTAATGTTTATCAAAAAGTTGTTCTCAAATAAGACAAGGGCTTCAATCCTAATATTACTATCCCAGGCAGCACTCCCAGTATGCGCTTTGGTTTCTGTTTTAAATGTTGACCAGACACTCGTTTCTCATAATTTATCTGCGTTGAAAAAATTAGGAATTGTTAAGGAAGAGAGAATTAGGAGATACAGAGTATACTCATTGGATAAAGAGAGACTTAAGCGGATACTGCAAAATGCGATCTCCGCCATTCTAACTTAAGGCAAACTTGTTAATATTGTCTGAACCCTTATTTACTTCTCTCCCGTTGCAAGAACCATATTTTTCGACTTATCAGCTTTTTCACCCAATTAAAATTCTTCTTCACCAACCTTTATGCTTAAGGAAATTTCATCGTCCTCCTCAGTGATAACTAATTTAACATCATCTCTCTTCCGAATAAGTACGCATTTTTCTTAATCCCTATTATGTAGTGTTCTCCAGTCCCAGCTACGCGAATATAATCTTTATCGATAAGTAATATTGGAAACATTAGGATAGACGCTACTAAATCAGGTACATAAATTACCTTGTTCTTCGGAAGCATCAGTAAGTCAACATTATATGTCTTTGTTTACTCAGCATTATTAAAGCAACTAGGAACTAGGAATATCAATAATAGTGCACCAGCCGCCAGTATATGTACTATATCAAACGATTTCTGTAACTCCAAGCACCTAAATGAGACTTGTCTTAAAATCCCCTCGCATCATCACTAAGCTCTCTAAGCTTAACTTCCAAACCTCTTCTGCTTAAGGCGAAATAGAGAATACGCATTAAGAGGAACCAGCCAATGGAAAAGCTTGCGATGGTTTGAACATGTCCTTAGAATAACACACTAAAGGGGTATGAAATTCAATTGTTTTCCTCGCGAAGAATTCTGTGTCGAGACAAATTAAAAGAAGGAAAGTGAACTAACTTATCTCGAATTTAGAATGTTTCCAAAACGATATAAGCCTCGATACCTGAGCGCTCTTTAACTCATCTGGGCGTTTAACCATAATAGTTGCTTCGCCCTTACAGTGATATACGCAGACACCACAACCATAGCATGCCAAATAGTTAACTTTCGCTTTTCCATTGACGAGGGAACGAGCATTAAACGGGCAGATAGATATACAGTCTCCACAACCGATACATTTTTCTTCGTTCACGTAAGCTACGTAGTCCCCAGGATCATAAACATGCAACCTAGTAGCGGTCTGAGCAAGTATTGGGATACATGAATGGGGGCAACAATTACATATGACGAAGGAAACAAATGCGCCTCCAGCTATGCAAAAAGCGTAAACCATAGGGACTAGACCTTTCTTATTAAATGTTTCAACAAGCTTCTTAGCTTCTTCCTTACTTATAACTTCATAATCCTCAGGAAAGAAAGACTTGTATATTACAGCACCAGTTTTCACCGTTATATCAGTTTTAATTGGGCAATCACATGCCCTCGTTGCTAATCGGCACCTACAGCTACCTACGGCGATCAACACATCATCTGGGAGAGAATCTATATACTTAGAGATCTCCTTGGCAGTCATAACTTTCCCATGTTGACCCAGCCTTAACATCAAACCAGCATTAATGAGCACAATAGGGTAAAATAAGAGACGGCCAATCTTATTTTTAAGAGGACCCTTTAGAATCAAGTAATTG
>QMRD01000097.1 GCA_003649225.1 Thermoprotei archaeon
CCGCAGTTTGGACATCTAAATTTTACGCCTCTCTCATGTGGTGGGATAGGTCTGCCGCACGATGAACATATGGGCACGGTAATACTTGAAGCCAAAGGATCACCCCGCTCATTAGTATCACTAAAAGATATAAATTTATCTATGAAGCCGGGCAGAAAAACAGTTCAAAAATAATTCATGAAAATGAAATCCAAAAATAGCCTTCTATATTTCGTCTATTCTACGCGGTTTAAACTTGGTTGTCTTCTTGCTTTTGAGCTCGAGTACCCATCCTAGGTCTTCGTCGTAGTGTTCTACGCCTAGAGCTTTCTCGAGCAATATTCTTCTTTCTACTGCCGCTACTAGGTGTCTTGTCCGTACCACTACGTCTGGATTTACACTGATGCTATCTATTCCTTGTCTAACAAGGAATGCTGCGAATTCCGGATATACTGATGGAGCTTGCCCACATATCGATACTGTACAGTACTTGTAGGGGTTGTTATGTGCTTTCTCTATAAGTATCGCTATTGCCCTCTTTACTGCAGGATCTCTCTCATCGAAATATCTCTTATCTATCTTAGGAAGAATGGCAGAATCCCTGTCGGTTCCTAACGTTAATTGTGTTAGGTCATTGGATCCAATGCTAAATCCATCGAAATATTTACTGAATTCATCCGCAAGGAATATTACGCTGGGAACTTCTGCCATTGCCCATATCTTGAAGTCTCTTCCGCTTTCTAAGCCTTCCTCTGTAAGGAGCTTGATGAATTTCTCAGCTTCCCATAGAGTTCTTACGAAGGGCGCCATCACCCATACGTTAGTAAGGCCGTATTCCTCCCTAACTTTAAGTATTGCTTTAGCTTCTAGCCTGAAGGCTTTCTCGTATTGTGGACTTATGTATCTGCTTACTCCTCTCCATCCGATCATTGGATTATCTTCGTGTGGCTCGTACTTTTCTCCTCCTTTCAACTGCCTATACTCGTTCGTCTTGAAGTCGCTCAATCTAACGACAACAGGTCTCGGATAGATCTCTCTGGCAACCATAGCTATTCCGTCAGCTAGCTTGTCGACAAACTTCTTTCCCTGACCTATTTCAAGCAGATATAGTGGGTGTTCTCCTATGTAGCTTGCCAGTATGAACTCTATCCTCATTAAGCCTATTCCATCGAAAGGTAGATCCTTATATTCGGTTATTTTCTCCGGTACTCCTAGGTTCATGTAGATTTTTGTTCCTGTTGGTGGCTTGATTACGAGTTCTATAGGTGGTAAGCCTTCAAGTGTAGGCTTAGCCTTCTCTTCCTTGACCTTTACAAGTTCTTCTACGAGACCCTCGTATACTACTCCAGTCTTTGCATCGACAGTGTATGTTTCGCCCGTTTTCATGACTTTAGTGGCTTCTCTTGTTCCAACTATTGCTGGTATACCTAGTTCTCTACTGACAATAGCTGCGTGGCAGGTCATACCGCCTTCATCTGTAATTATAGCTGAGGCAATCCTCATGTATGGTACCCAGTCTGGATTGGTCATCACGGTAACCAGGATATCTCCCTCCTCCATTATCTTAGCTGCCTCTTCGGGAGAGAATGCTACCTTTGCTTTACCCCAAGCTATGCCTGGGCTAGCCGGCAGACCCCTTACAACGACCTTCTTTTCCTCAGTAACCTTAACCTCAACCTCCTCCGCCTTCTCGGGTTTCTTAACGCTCCATACAGTTTCCGGTCGAGATTGTACGATGAAAACATTTTCTGGAAAAGGCAGATCTCTATCAATGGCCCATTCTATATCCTGTGGATGCTTATAATGTTCCTCTATTTTCTTGGCAAGCTCTGCTAGCTTTTTAACTTCCTCATCTGTTAGACACGGAACTTTCCTCCTTTCCGGAGGGACTTCTGCATGAATAGTCCTGCCTGTGACAGGATCTCTTATGTATTCAACGGTTTTCTCGACTATTCTTCTCTCTAATATTTCAAGGGTATTCTTGTCAACGACCCACTCGTCCGGTGTAACAGATCCACTTACTACAGCTTCTCCTAGACCCCAATTTCCTTCAATCAATATTTTGTCACGATCGCCAGTTACTGGATGTATCGTGAACATTACTCCAGCTGCCTTAGCATTAACCATCTTCTGGACAGCTACGCTTATAAGGACCTTTTCATGCTTGAAGCCTTTCTCTTCCCTGTAAAATATTGCTCTGGGAGTAAAGAGGCTCGACCAGCACTTAAGTACTTTTTTAACGACCTCGTCTTCTCCCTTTACGTTTAGGTATGTTTCCTGTTGACCAGCGAAGCTTGCGCCTGGAAGGTCCTCGGCCGTAGCACTGCTTCTTACAGCCACGAATTCCTCATCTTTTCCAACTCTCTTACACAGCTCCCTATACGCTTCCCTAATGGCATTCTCGATATCCTCGGGAATCTTCGTGTTTTCAATTAGCTCCCTAATTTTCTTGCTGGCATTTTGATATTCTTCAGGCTTTCCCTCCTTTATCTCCTCTCTTAGAATCTCATAGATCTTATCCTTAATGCCTGTTTCCTCTATAAATCGTTTGTATGCATAAGCTGTTACGGCGAAACCCGGTGGTACCGGTATTCCGGCGTTAATCATTTCGCCGAGATTTGCATTCTTACCTCCAACTAATGGTACATCATCCTTACTTAATTCCTCAAACCATAAGACTAGCCTCTTTTCCCTAGGGACAGACATTATAAGACCCCCTGCGAAAATTTATGAGAACGTTATTTAAAACTTTCTCTTAGACGAGTACCAGAATAGTAGGGAGATGGCTTGAAAGAGAGGAGAAGAAAATTTATTAGAGATATAGCGAGGCAGAGAATAGAAATTCTATTTTCGATGGCGGAGAAAATATATAGGGAAAATAGAGAGCTGGGGCAAAGGTACATAGATATAGCCTTAAGAATTTCCAGGAGAACAAACGTTAGAATTCCAAAAGAATTAAAAAGGAGGATATGTAAGCATTGCAAACAATTATTAATTCCGGGCTTTAACTGTAGAGTTAGGTTAAGACAGAAGAGAGAACCGCATGTAGTTATATACTGTTTTAAATGTAAGCGATACATGAGGTATCCCTATAAAAAGAAACAATAAAATATCGTTGGTAAATGAGACACCATATAACAAAAGATCAAAGGGCATAAAGGAAAATAATTCTAAAGCAACATCTTCCAAGTGACCTTTTGTAAGGAAGTAGTAAGGCAATCTCTAAGTCTGCTTGAGTGAGAAAATTATTACACTGGCATCAAGTATTTCAATCCTTCTCTTTCGGCTGTTTTAACAGCTCTTTTATACATCTTGAATGTTAACGGAATTAATATCATGCCTTGCACACATAATATTATTAGGTATAAATATAGTTGGTTGTAGTTTAACGCGAAACAAAGCCTCACGCATTCTATGGTGACTGATTTAGGAAATATGCAGGTAAGTGGAAGAACTTCACCAGGTAAGGTGTTTAGAGGATAATAGGTACTTGATAATATTGTGCTTACAAACGAAATTAAATTATGAATGACTCCTCTTTGAACCCTTAGTTTCCTATATATGACAGATAAAACGTTTATGAGGTATGATAAGGCTATTTCGTTAGTGATGCCCAGAGCAAGAACTAATAGAGCGGGAAATAAGCCTTCCATTGGTGGCAACTTTATATTAAAAAACAGGGCAGCTACTACAAGTTGTATTATTATGTACGCTATACTTTTGAACTCCTCAAAGATGTATGAAAGAAATTCTATAGCATAGGGATTTGATTTGCTTAACAATATTCTAATGTACCTATTACTATAAATTAGGAGAGCCCATTTAGCTCCAGTGCTTGAAGCAGAAGTTAATACATTGTTTAGGATAACCCCAACAACTAGGAATGTAGCGTAGTCTACTTCATACATCTCTAAGACGCCGGTATAATAGTATCTTCCAATCAAGAACCAGGTTAATAGTCCAAGGATTATATAGGTTAACTGGAGCAAAATACCGGAGGTACCCATAATTATGCCTGGAACAGTCTCTCTAAGCTTCAGGATAGCTACCTTTTTAAGGTATTTAAAGGAACTATTCAACTTCGCTCATCTTCTTGAGTATTTGTAGAACGACTTCATCTATTGTAGGGTTTTCGATGGAGAACTTAAGTATTTTATTGCCGTGAGCATACACTTTATCTATTAATTCTGGTATAATATCATCTGCGCTTGATGTAAGAAGTTTTATATCGTAGATATTATTTCCCTCATTGTTTAATGATAAAATTTCAATATCATCAATTTTATGAATAAAGCTTGGGTATTTACCCTTCATTTTTAGTTTAACTACGTTCTTTGAATAAAGACTTTTTAGTGCTTTCATGGTTCCATAATAGATTATCGCTCCATTATACAATATAATTAC
>QMRD01000098.1 GCA_003649225.1 Thermoprotei archaeon
AATCCATAGCCCATGCCTACCAGGAGCATCTAGTTGAAGAGGCGCTTAGACTCAACCTACCCGTCGGAATATATTCGAAGCGCGGCGAGTTCGTCAAGTTCGCCGATGAGAGGTTTATGGAAGAAGAAGGTGTCGTTCCGCCTAAGAATGAGGATGATATCCTAAGGGCTGAAGTTGACGTTATGCTGAAGGATATTGTCGCTGATGTAGGAGGCTTCCTCTATGCTGGAAAATTCTCTATTAAGAGGACTTCAAGATTCCAAGTTGGATACATGATTCCAGCTCTAATGGATGTGGACGTAGCTGCCCTCGAGGCTCAATTTCACGTTAGAATGGTTCCATCTAAGGCTACAATGAAAGGCGTAAGAGGTCTAGCTCCGCCCCAGGCACCGTTTAACGTTGAGGTAGGCTCTGCAGTATATACCTTCACTTTCAATCTGGACGTCGATGGAATAGCCGTACCCTCCACAAGATTCGGCAAGGTTGACGAAGCCAAGCTGAAGAAGCTTGAAAACGAGAGGCCTGACAGGATTAAGGCTTCTCTGGCTGCTCTTGCTAGGCTTCTATCAACGATGGGCTTCGGCGCCAAGAGATCTAGGTTCCTTCCCAACGTTGAGGTATTGTCGGCTGTAGCCGCCTACAGTAGAGAGGCCGTGTTCACAGTCTCTCCGGGCAACTCGAGGGATTACGTTAGGCAGTCTATCGTGAGGGCTGATGGCTTCGTATCTGCCCTTAAGAGGCTCAACTATAAGGGCGAGAAGATAGACGTGATAGTCTTCGACAGGGAGGGCGTGGCGAAGGACCTGGATAAAATAGCTGTTGAGAACGTAAACTTGGCTACCGTAGATACTATCGAGAAGGTCTTGGATGAAGTTATTGGAAAGGTGGTAGGCACTGCTTAAAGCGTTAAGGATTGAAGGTGTATTCCACTGGGGGTATTGGGTTAAAGGTCTAGAGGTAAGTAAGCTACAGTACTCCCTAACGGTGCCTCCTCCAACAACCCTCTACGGTGCAATATCGTATCCATTAATCAGGGAGAAGCTCGTGGATTTGGAGGGAGAGGTCATTCCAGGGCTCTTCAGCCCAGTTAAACGCATCGCCGAAATCTTTGAAGCAGCAGCCATATCGATCGACAGCTACGGATACTACTTTGAGGACATAAACTCGTATATCCTCCTACACTTCCATCAGTTTGTAAAAGATGAGCTGACAGGACTCCCTAGACGCTACACTCCAAAATACCGTAAAGGAGCCGTAGTTAGCGGTAGAATATACGCTCCATCGGGGAGATTCACTGTCATATATCTTGTTAAATCCGATGAAGCCGAGGAGATGCTCGGCAATAATTGGATGAATAAGCTCAGCATAGCCGCATGGATGATATGTAGAATTGGAAGCAGGGAGTCTATAGTTTCTATTGATAAAGTATCATTCCATAATGTTGAGGAAACCTCAGGAGAAGTTACGACAAAATATTACTTCCCACAGGCTGCAGGTGAAGTTCTTTACGACAGTCCATACTTCATTGAAACCTTCTGGATAGGTGGCTTCGGGAGAAAAGACCCTGCTAAAACGATCGAATATGTGGTTCCAGGCGAAAGAACACCGTTAAGGTCTCGAGAGGTACCAGTAAGGGTCTATGGGCGAGCATATAAGCTCGATACAGGCGAGGTTATAGTTCATGGGGGAATTGCTTAACGCCTACAGGGATATGTGTAGGAAGAGAGGATGGATCCCGAGGAAGCTTATCGAACGTGGTCTATCAATGCTGGAGGATGCACTAGATAGATGTGAGGAGATCGTACTATTTCTTCACCTGCCTACAGGCTACGGTAAGTCCACAGTTACCGAGGCTCTCGTCAGAGCTTCCCTAAACTCCTATCCCTTTTTCTCAAGAGTTATACATATCCTCCCCATGAGGAGTATAGTTGATGATCTCGCCTCCCGACTCTCTAAATCACTGCCAGAAGGCGTTGTTGCCGCACAACACATGGGTATCGCTGGTTCACCATTCTTCGCCAAGAAATGCGTGATAACTACCCTCGACACCTTTATACTAAACTTCTCTAAGATACCTGCGTCTGAGCTACGTAAGGCTCTCACTAGAAATATAGCCCACTTCGACTTCGCCAGGGGAGCCATATATTCGAGCATAGTAGTATTCGATGAATTCCACCTTTTCTCCGGGCTGGGCACCCTTAGAGAGGAGTTTAAAAGCCTTCAATCAGCTGTCGGAAGCATAGTCTCTCTCGCTTCAACAGGAGTCCCAGTCCTAATTCTAACTGCAACCCTCCCGGAGCCCATGGAGGAGTATATAAAGGAGGAACTGAAGGCAGCGGGAGTGGAGTTTAAGACAATAAGCTACAGCGAGGAGGAACTGGATGAAAGCGTCAGGGAGAGCCTTAAAAGGAGGAAGATAAGCTTCACTGTAAGTGGGGAGGATGCCGTTAAGATTGTGGTGGAGAAGGCTAGAGAGAAGAGCGTATTAATTATCCTGAATAAGGTGGCTGAGGCAGTAGCCATATACAACGAGCTTAAGAAGAGGACTGATAGCGTAGTTTTAATACATGGTAAGCTTCCTGAGCGGTACAAGAAGGTGGCAATCAATAGGCTTCTAGAGGAGAAGCCTAGAATAGTAGTTTCAACACAGGTCGTGGAAGCCGGAGTTGATATAAGCTACGACGTACTTATCTCTGCCCCCTGTCCAGCTGATAGGCTTGTCCAAAGGTCGGGCAGAGTTGCAAGAAGGGATTCAGATATCCACGGCGAGGTAGTAGTCTCCCTAAAGCTATCCAGGGGACCCTACGATAAAGAAGTTACTGAGAGAACCATCAAGGTCTTTAGCGAGAAGTTCAATGGTAGGACTGTCCCAAAGCTTGACTTCGAGCTGACCTCACGCGAGCTAATTAAGCAAGTTTATAGAGGATTCACCATCGATGGCCGCGATATGTACAGGGTTATCACCATGCTCGACGAAAACGTGCTACTTGATACGTATGATGTCAAGTACGCTATAAACGTTTTCTGTGGTTTTACGGATAGTTTCGGATTAGTATCGGCATACCCTGAGTTCAGGGTAGAGAATGACCTGACAATAGGCATCTCAGAAAGGGAGGCTAAACATTTCCTACGTAAAAATAGAACAGTGGTTACAGTAGACGGAACTCTAAGGAAGCTAAGCGACACAGAGCTTCACCACCTAACTAGTGGAGGTTGCCTTGCGGTCAAAATGATCCTAAACAACATAGAAGGTATAATTGTAGATTCCATCACCTACCGTGAATGGTGTGGTGATTACCTTGAGGAGCTACCCTAAAATCCCATATGCATACACCAAGCATCCCCTAGCAGAGCACCTTAGAAACTGTATGGACATAGCGCTAAAAGTATCGGAAAACTGGAGCCTACCCGAGGTCATATGCCACAGGCTCAGAATAGCGTTCAAACGTAGCGGAGTAGATATAGAAGTATCCGAAGATATCATTACATATATTATTAAATGTTCATCGCTTTTGCATGACGTAGGTAAGGCAGCTACAATATATCAGAAGCAGTTTAACGACGATGGTTCACTTAGAGGGAGGAACGAGCCCTCTTTCCGCTACCACGAGGTACCCTCTGCGGTATTAACCTTTAGATATCTAAGCAAGATGAATGTTGAATACGAGCTTACAATGCTGGCTTCACTAGCAGTTCTAATGCATATGTCAACCATACGCAACCCCCTCGACAGGGACATGGACAGATCCTTAAAGAACATTAGAATGTTTAGACACGGCTGGATAATAAGTACATACAAAGATGCATTATCCAAACTGTTGGATATGGACATAAAACTCAACGTTACGTTGAGCGAGGCACTAGATTTCATCGAGAGAGCAAGAAGCTACGCCTCAGCGAAGAATAGGAGGCATGCCAAACTCTACACTCTAATACTACTACCAATTATAGTTGGCGATAACGTAGACTCGTTCAACCATAGGAGAAAAACTGGAGGAAAAATCTCCTCCTCTAGATTAAAATTCATGAAGGAAATTTTTTACCTTTATAGTTTATCTGGGGGTGATGTTTTATGACCATTAGGTTCGATATTCCCCCTGAACCCCTTCTTAAGGGTTACTTATTCTCCTTCCTGAATTCCCTTGAACATGTTAGGGTATACTTAAGCGATAATACGATAGTTGTTGAACATGAAAAGGGGAGGGATGTAACCCCTCTAATAGCAAGGCTTCTAAGGGATACAGCCAAGGATATGGAGGCTAGGAAATACGGATTTCCTATGAGTGCTCGTAATGATAAACGCACGATAATTTCAGGCAAGAATTCTATCTATAAGCTACTTGGTCTAAGCCCCGATGAAAGCTTTGCAAAGCTACTTGAGA
>QMRD01000099.1 GCA_003649225.1 Thermoprotei archaeon
ATATACGTCACACTCTATGTTTACACATCTATTTCTAGAGCAAAGCTTAACATCTATATCAAGCGGGATTTTTCCAGGTGCAGGGCCAGTCATTCAGGATAAATGACGCTAAACTACTTATATAATTATCTTTATTGATATATTGTGTCGTTTATTTCATTCGCCTTAAGAAGCTTAAATAGGGTTATTAATTTTCAAGTAGGAATCGAAGAAGTGGATTGCTTAAAGCCGCATGAGGAAGCTATAGAGGATAGCTTAAAGAGATTGATAAAAACCCTAAAGAAATGTAGGTTTCAAAAGCATCCAATAATAGTTGACAGGGATTCGAAGGTTATTCTGGATGGAATGCATAGATGGTATGCGTTCAAGCAGCTAAATATCAAGCATATCGGAGTATGTTATGTTAAATATTTCGATGAATCAATAGGTCTAGGAAGGTGGTTAAGAGTAGCTAAAGGCACTAGGATAAGTCCAGGAAAAATAGTTGAGGTCTTTCGTTTAAATCTAAAACGTAAGGGATTCGATTTTAGTGAGACAAGGATTCAGAATATAATGGATGTTAAGGATATTCCATCAATACTTGTTCCAGAAATTAATGTGGCTTTCATAATATACAATAATGAAGATAAAGTATCCTTATTTCGGAAAATTCATGAAATGTTTAAGGAGACTGTAGAAAGTATTAATCTGAAGATGGATTTCATACCTGATATTTCCCTTAGCAGCAAAATCGAAAAAGAGATACTAGCTATAGCCGTAATGCCCAAGGTATCAAAAAGCGATGTAGTCCACGCAGCAGGAAGAGGTTTACTTTTTCCACCTAAATCCACTAGGCATGAAATCCCTGCAAGGCCTATGATGGTAAACTTTCCAATAAATCTATTGAAATCTAGCAGTACAAAGGATAAGGTAAATGCGTATCTAAGAGCTTTAATGAGGAACAGAAATGCCATACATATCTCTCCTGGACTAGAAATGGATAGAAAATATGCTGAAGACCTAGTACTATTTTGGGAAAGCAGGTGGTTTACCGTTGAATAACGACACTAGGGATTATATATTCTTCTTTAAGATTAAGGTCTATGATATTCATGACTTTCCAATAAAACTAGCAAAAAGAATTGATAGAATAGGTAGTAATATAAAAAGATATAATGCGGAGATATTGGATTGGACTTTCGATGATGAATTAGGATATCTATTCATAATAGTGAAGTGTCCATCGAACGCCGTGGAAAACATTGGAGCTCTAATCGGGAGGTCTATACAGAGGATCCGTGAAGGAGTGAATATTGAAAGGAAAGGAAGTGCTGTCATATCCAGGAAAATATTTGCGAGCAGAAGTAAACGTTTCCTTTTCCTGATATTTTATGAGGCCCTAGGAATTTACGGGGATGAAATAAAGGAAAAAATGAACTTAGGATATTCTACTGAAAAACTAAGGCTCTCTTCGTCACTACTTTATATTTGTTATCTTGAAAATGGTATTGATTTTCAAATGCGTGCAATATTTGACCTATACTATCCTATGTATTTATCCTCAGATTACTCCCCTAGCGACGTCGAATCCTGCCTCAGTTTTCTCTTAAAATCTAACATGTTAACCCTCACTGGGGATAAATATACGCTAACTAAAGATGGAGAAAGTTTTCTAAGAAATATTCTTGAGTTTCTGGACAATAAATTTCAGCAGAAAGAGGAGGAATATAGATCCGTCTTTACTAAATTCGATAGGATAAATAAGAGCTTGGCTAGAATCATTAGACGCGACGGTATATTTGAAGATTTTAGAGTAGAGAGGATAATAGGTTCGCTAATAAAATGTGGTATACCCGAGGATGTCGTTTTTAAACTAGTACCTGCGGTAACGGCTGTATTAAGCCACATAGACGTTCTCAGCCGTGATGATGTGGTTGAAGCAGTAAGATATTCGCTTGAAAAAATAGATAGAAGTGGAGAATACTCTTCAATATTCGAATTTTACGTGAATACAGCAAAGTATTTATTCTTCAAGGATGAGGATGGAAGAATTCATCCAATAACAATTTCAAACATCAGGAAAGCACTTAGTAGAAAGCTTAAAAGTATACCTATGAAAGTTTCAGAAGGTATCATAGATGATTTGGCAGCTAAAGTATGCTATGATTTAAAGCTATTATATTCAACAGTATCGCCCATGTTAAAGATTAAAGAAGAACATATAGTAGTAGATAAATTCCTGATAAATAGAATTATAGAAAAGGAATTAGAGCTAAAACTACCATATTATAAGAGGCTAGCTAAAAAGTCATTCAGTTGTTCTGAAGTGAAAAAATTAATAGATACATTGTTGAGTGATGCAGAGGAAGAGTTTAGAAAAATCAGTGAGATACACGATTTAGAGGGGCGGATACGTTATTTTAGTAGAGCTGCGTACAAGCTTATTTCAGCTGTGCTTCTAAGATATAGCTATATGCCAAGCATAAGCTATGTATCAAATTGTAGCCTACTTCTGAATATATTAAAGAGAGTACCTATAGAGGAAGCTCTAGTAGGTAAATTAAGAGGATTTTCTAGAGCGGCATTGAAGATAATTCATATGGATCCGAATGATATAGAGTTAGATAAAAGTAAGGCAATGAAGTTTATCTCAGATATATCCTGTCTTGGATACAAGTTATGTTTAACGTTGAGGTCGTAAAGGCAAAGTCACTTATCTTCCGAATTACTTAATATATTGGCTTTTATCCTTATTACTTGGTGTTTTAATGGCTACTACTGTAAATGAATTGTTTGAAATGAAGTTATTTATTGTAGGACATAGAGGTGCTAAAGAGCTTGAACCAGAGAATACTATTAGATCTATTAAAAGGGCTATTGCTTTAGGGGTCGACGCAGTTGAGGTTGATGTGAGGCTTACAAAGGATAATATTCCAGTTATAATGCATGATGAGACCTTGGATAGAACAACTAACGGAAAGGGAAGAGTAAGGGACTACACTCTTAAGGAGCTTAAGAAATTTAATGCAGGAGATAACGAGAAGATACCAACTCTAGAGGAAGTCGTAAAAGAGGTCGCGGGTAAGGTTGTGTTATTTATAGAGATTAAGGAGGATGAAGCCGTAAAACCAGTATTAAATCTAGCTGACCAAGAGAATATTTGGCCTTATTCCATATTCATATCATTTAATTCTCACCATATTGAGGAGGTGAAGCTGTTTAATCCTAAAGCCTATACCGGATTAATATACATTAAACCATTTGATGGCATAGTCAAGGCCAAGAAAATGGGAGCTAATATGGTTTTACCATATTTTAGAATAGCTACGGCAAAAGCTATAGCCTTTGCAAAAAGGCTCAAGCTTAAAGTTGTTGTATGGACTATTAACGACATAGAAACGGCATTAGAGTACAGGAACAGAGGAGTAGACGGAATAACCACCGATAGACCTGATCTCCTAGTAGATATTAAGTCTATATAGGCTCCTTAAGTGCTTCGTATATTTTATCTACTAGGAAGGATATTGATGTAGCCCCCTCAAACTCTACTTTATTATTTATAATAGTCTTAGGGACAGCAAATACTCCATATTTATCTGCCAGATCCGGGAACTCCATGGCCTCTATAACGTCGGCAACTATATTTTTATTAACTATTGCTAATGAATGGGCATTTAACGCGGCATAGGGACAGTAGGGGCAGGTCGGCGTAACAAATACCTGTATATGCACAGGTTTATCAATTCTACCTATCTTCTCCATGACATTACCGGGGATATCTACTCTGCCTAGCGATGCATGAACTATATCTTCAACTATAACTCCGAATTCGTAGCCGACGGGCAGACCAAAGTATCTAACATTGTATTTATCTGCACCATGAATTATAATGGCCGGATACTTGTCTACATTAAACTCCTTAGCCTTATTTTCATCGTCAACTATCTTAATAACCCTAATCTTATCAGAAAGCGATGCGATAATATTAAATAATTCGGTAGCTTCGTTACAGTATAGGCATCTTTCCTTTGTAGTAGTGAAGAGATATATCTTAACAGTCTTTTCAAGCGCCTTAAAACTCTCTTGAACAGCCTTCATCGTCTCCTTATCTATTTCTATAACCATAATATCACCTCACCATCTGAATGAACCCCTCATATTTAAACCATCTGCTTAAGAAAGACAACAGAGAGGCGTAACTTGAATAATTAAGGTCGGGGAATAATAGCGCATATACGGAATTTTAACTTCCGAAATAAATTCTTAAATACTTTATCCTAAGTAGTATAGGTGAGTAAGGTGAGAGCATGGTTGTAGTCAAAAATATTGAAATTGTGGGTGAGTCCGAGAAGGGATGGGAAGATGCTGTTAAGAATGCGAT
>QMRD01000100.1 GCA_003649225.1 Thermoprotei archaeon
GCATATCGCTACTCTACGGCATAACCGGTACTCTCGAATTTTCTAAACTCGGCGAGATAATCCTGTCAAATACAGCCTCGATACCAAAAGACACGCTATACTTCATAATAGCAATGGTTATAGCGGGTTTCGGAGTTACAGCCGCAATAGTTCCATTCCACACGTGGCTTCCCGACGCCCACCCAGCGGCTCCAAGCTCGATTAGTGCTATGCTTTCCGGAGTAGTGATTAAAACGGGTGCATTTGCAATATTCAAAATACTTTTCACCGTTTTCTATCCTACTCAATTCAATTATGGAAGCATATTGATACTATTTGGATTATTAACAATGACTGTTGCAAATATAATGGTTATATCCCAGCGCGACATAAAAAGATTCTTAGCGTATTCTAGCATAGCAAACATGGGATATATAATACTCGGTCTTGGAGTAGCTACATATATCGCGTATAATTACCCAACAGGGCTGGATGCAGTATCTCTAGCGCTTCTAGGAGGTTTATTCCATATATTAAATCACGCTATCGGAAAGGGCCTGCTCTTCTTAGGCGCGGGATGCTTCATCCACGAAGCCAAGACAAGGGATTTAGCAAAGTTGGAAGGGATAGGTGCTAAAATGCCTTTCTCGGCGTTATCTTTCTCGATAGGATTATTAAACTTAGCAGGCATACCGCCGTTAAGCGGATTCTGGAGCAAATTCTTCATAGTAATGGCTATGTTGGCTTTTCTAGAAGATCCATTTCTCTACGTCTCAACAATAATATTCGTGTTAAACATGTTCGTGGCAGCAGGCTATTATATCTGGCTGCTCCAGAGAATAAGTCTGAAAAAACCGTCAGAGATCCTATCTAAGATAACCGAGGCTAAGCTTTCAATGCTAGTTCCAGTACTTGTCCTCGCTTCGTTATGCGTATTGATAACCATATTTTTAGACCCCGTATTGAAAGTCATAGCCGAACCCGTAAACGTGCTTATAGGCAGTACTATTTCTAACATAAAAAATAGTCTAGTCTTAGGTGGTGTATAATGGAGTATTGGGAAATTTTCGCCTGGTCAAGTTGGATATTCCCAATTACGGGAGCTTTGCTCACGCCAGTAATGAGCAAGATAAATCACAAGCTACGAGATTACACAGCAGTTTTCTTCTCAATGCTAGCAGCCGTTTCAACGATAATGCTAATACCACTTCTATTTTCCGAAATCCACTGGCCTTTACATAAATCCTATAGCTGGATTATATTGGAGGGAGCCCCTATTCTCTCCGAGCTTAAAGTAGGGGTAATCGTAGACCCGTTAAGCATAATCATGGCTAATATTGTAGCGATTATAAGCTTCTTGATCGCGGTTTACTCAATTGGATACATGCACGGAGATCCTAGCCTAACCAGATACTGGTTCTTTATCAACTTCTTCATAGGAAACATGTTATTGCTAGTATTTTCAGAAAACCTCATTCAGATGCTTTTCGGGTGGGAAGGCGTAGGTTTGTGCAGCTATGCGCTTATAGGATTCTGGTATAGAGACTCTAAAAAAGACTGGTTGAAATGCTGGGTCGGCGAAGGCGATGAAGCATATCCTCCATCCCATTGCGGTTTAAAAGCGTTCCTAGTTACGAGGCTCGGAGACGTGTTCATGCTCGTAGGAGCTTTCCTGATTGCCTCCACCCTAGGGACATTGAGCTTTCTAGAACTAGCCGAGGTTCACATAGGCAAGGAGATAGTATGGATAGTCGTACTAGGGCTCGTATTCCTGTTCTTCGGCCCCGTAGGTAAGTCCGCACAGCTACCCTTAATGGAATGGCTTCCTGATGCCATGGCAGGACCAACTACTGTCAGCGCGTTGATACACGCGGCGACTATGGTTAAGGCCGGCGTATACTTAGTAGCAAGGCTCTTTCCGATAGTCTACTCCTGGTCTCTCAAATATCCAGAAATATCCTTCTTCTTCACAATGGTTATGTGGATAGGCGCCCTCACGGCATTCGTGGCAGCTACACAAGCCATGGTATCTACTGAACTGAAGAAAGTCTTAGCGTATTCAACCGTTAGTCAACTCGGCTACATGATGATGGCTTTAGGCGCCGGCGGATTATCCCATGAATAT
The DNA here is from genome assembly GCA_003649225.1 of Thermoprotei archaeon. Lineage (GTDB taxonomy): Archaea > Thermoproteota > Thermoprotei > Thermofilales > B9-G17 > B9-G17. Next base: position 2,105 of record QMRD01000100.1, read on the forward strand.
ATAGTCGGCTATGTAGGAGGAGTATTCCACCTCATGAGTCACGCGTTATTCAAAGCGGCTCTCTTCCTCTCAGCCGGAGCGGTTCTACACGCAGTTGAGTCTAGATTTCTAAGAGATTTCGGCGGGCTAAAGAAGTACATGCCGAAGACGTTTACGTTAATGACTCTAGCAGCTCTCTCGCTTATGGGAGTACCGCTCTTTAGCGGCTTCTGGAGTAAAGACCTAGTTTTAGAATCTACGCTAGTTTCTAAGCAATACTTCCCATACATACTCGGCGTGATAACCGCTGTTTTAACAGCATTCTACAGCATTAGAATGATAAGTTTGACTTTCTTCGGGCATGAAAGCGAACATATTAGAGAATTAGAGAAGGAGGGACACCACATACACGAGGCGCCGCCTGTAATGCTAGTCCCAGTAGCACTACTTGTACTCGGAACAATCGCCATAGGCGTTTCCGGATTCTTTGTAAAAGACTTCCTCGAACATAGATTCCATGAATACCTGTCAGAGTATATTCACGTGCATGGTAGTGGAGGCGGTGAAGAAGCTGTCTTCATAACGCTAATCTCCTCTATTTCGGCTTTAACGCTGGGAGCTGTACTATCTTATATTACGTACATGAAGAGGATAATAGATCCAGAAAAGCTAATCTCAGGTAGTGAAATTCTAAAGTCCATACATTACTTCTTCTACAAGAGATGGTTCTTAAATAAGGCATATTACAAGCTAATAGTCAACCCGACGATTGCCCTTGGAAGAAAAGCATACAAAGGTATCGAGGTAAAAGTCATCGATAACTTCAACTACGTAGCCACCGCTTTCATTGTAGGATTTAGCCGCATATTCAGGAGAACCCATACGGGAATGCTCAACCATAATATCATTGGCATACTCTTGGGAATTTTACTTTTGGCAATTATGTTAATAGGATTATAAACAGAGGTAACGCGTATGAACGACGTAGGTGGGTTGTTAATTCAGGCAATAAGTGCGCCACTACTATTCTCTATAATAGCCCTGTTAACTGGCAAGAAGCTTAAGGAAAAAACCGGGTGGCTATGCCTAATACCCCTGCTATACTCAACAATACTACTACTTTACGTTAACCTAAATCTACAATCCTGGAATGGCGAACTAGTAGCATCATACGATTGGGCTCCACACCTAGGCAAATTCGTCCTACTCGCAGACGGATTAAGCGCCCCAATAGCCTTAACCATAGCTTTCCTATCGACAATCATATCGATATACTCGGTATACTACATGAAGGGAAAGGAGAAACTCGAACTCTACTACTGCCTATACCTACTATACGCCGCCGGAATGATAGGAGCTGTACTAGCCGTAAACATGGCCGCATTCTTCATCTTCTTCGAATTCATGCTTCTCCCATCATGGGCTTTAATAGGCATATGGGGGACGGGAAGGAAAGAGCTCATAGCCTTTAAATACTTCATGTTCACAGAAATCGGAGCCCTTTCGCTTTTAGCAGGAATAGCCTCAGCATACTCTTTAACAGGGACATTTAACATTATAGAAATGGGCGCCTTAACTACAAAACTAAGCTATGACGTCATCGTTCCCACGGCAATAGCGATGCTAATCGGATTCTTTATCAAAATGGCTATATTCCCGCTGCACAGCTGGCTACCGGACGCTCACGCAGAAGCTCCAACTCCAATCAGCGCGCTACTTTCACCGGCCATGATCGGTATAGGCGGGTATGCTTCGATAAGAATAATCTATGAGGCTTTTCCAAAGCTTGTAGAACTATGGCCTTTTATGATCGGCTTAACGTGTTTAGCATTAATAACAATGGTTTACGGCGGATTAATGGCTCTTGCCCAAGACGACTTAAAGAGGCTTCTGGCATATTCAAGTATAAGCCAAATGGGCTATATGTTATTCGGAGTTGCCTCAGTTTCAATCATCGGCGTTATGGGCGCCGTACTTTTATACATTAGCCATGGATTAGCCAAAGCCGTCCTCTTTATGATCGCAGGAGTATTCATGCACGAGCTTAAGACCAGGCGTATATCCGATTTAAAAGGGCTAGCAGGGTTGATGCCCATTACAGCTGTAGTAACCTTAGTGAGCTTCTTAAGCTTAGCTGGAGTGCCTCCTCTACTCGGATTTTGGAGCGAAATATTCATATTCGTCGGTTCGATGTACGCGGCCATCCAGAGCGGCTTCGACGTCTTTAGGGTAGCCATAACTTCAATCGCGGTTATAA
>QMRD01000101.1 GCA_003649225.1 Thermoprotei archaeon
TAAGGATACGATATTTGACCTAGCGTCCTTGACTAAGCCTATCGTCGCCGCAACTTTAACCATGATACTGGTTGAGGAGGGTGTTTTGAGGCTTGATGATAAAATTATTGATCTGGTGTCTCCGGGTTTAGCCCCCCTCTACAGTGAAGGTGATAAACAGAAAGTATCCGTCCTACACTTGCTTACGCATACTAGCGGTCTTCCGGCTTGGCTTCCTCTATACTCGTACTGTAGCTCTAGAGATGAAGTCTTTAGGTACGTTATAAGGATGCCGTTGAAATATCCTCCTGGTGATAAGGTTGTCTACAGTGATTTGGGTATAATTCTCCTTACATATATAATTGAGTATTTGACGGGTAAGAGGATCGACGTTCTAGCTAGAGATCTGATATTTAATCCCCTTGGAATGAACGATACAACGTATAATCCTAGCAAGGAGGTCGCGGATAGAATAGCTGCAACGGAGTTCTGTAAATTCAGGAAACGCATACTCGTGGGCGAGGTGCATGACGAGAACGCCTATAGGATGGATGGTGTATCCGGACATGCTGGTCTTTTCTCAACAGCTCTAGATATAGCTAAATTTGCCCAATTTATGCTGAATAGAGGCTCCTTAGGTAATGTAACGATACTTTCTAGGAAAAGCGTCGATTTAATGACTCGATGCCATACGGAGGGGTTAAACGATAGGCGAGGTATTGGATGGGCCCTAAAAACTAGGGGTTCATCCTGCGGGGACTTATTTAGCGATAGATCGTATGGACATACCGGATTTACTGGAACCTCCCTTTGGATCGATCCAGAGGAGGAGCTGTTCGTAGTGTTTCTGACGAATAGAGTACACCCTACAAGAGAAAACAGGGCTATTTTAAGGATTAGACCCCTGCTTCATAACATAGTTGCTTCATCGATCAGGGATTAGAATATAAATCTACAATTTTCTTGAGTAGTTCTTTTCCTTCCTTAGTCTTAGGATAAGTTACCGTTAGCAACGACTTAGGCATCGGGTTCTTCTTAACGTATTCTCTCGGCTTACTTGGCCAGTTCTCGGGGTCAAATCCCTTCTGCGCTATGAAGACTAGCATCCAGCGTTCTACTCCAAACCCTGAACAACCGGTCCACAGCTTCACGTTCTTCTTGCTGTATTTTATCTTAAATGGGTCTGTGAACTTCGTTCCGTGAATTGATATATTCCCTATTTCAAGCCATGCTTTAGCGTCATCCCTAGATCCCTTATACGGCAGCCAGGCCTCGAAATCTATTGTTCCTGGTCTATTGATCTCCTCACTTATTTTCTCTATTACGCCTGCGTGCTCAAGGTACCATGGTGTTACCCAAGCCCACCTCCACTCTAGATCCAGCACCTTATCCATGAAGTGCTCGTATCTCTCCAGTAGCTGATTCCTTATTTCAACAACTTGCTCGGGCTTTCCAAGCCAAACAACCTCTATTCTGTGGAACTCTATTAGCCTCTCAACTCCATGTAGGCCTCCCGCCTCCCACCTAAATGATGGACCGCTCTGGTCGAACCACTTGATAGGAAGCGCTCTATCGTCAACTATTTCTCCACTGAAGAACTGGTAGAATGGCTCGCACTGTGCAAAACAGAGGAAGTAGGATGGTGGCCTAAGATAATCCCTAAGATCCTCCTGAGGAACCTCGTTCATTACGGACATGTAGTCTATAAGCTCCTCGAAGGCTGATATATCGTAGGAGATCGGTAGTGAAGCGAAGAGCATCGAGTTTATGGTGCCCTTTAAATGCCCTGTTTTAAGCCCTATCTCCGGAGGATATATCTTCGGGAATACTACCTCCTCAAACCCTAGAGGCTTAACTACCTCCTCCAAGAAGAGTTGTTTTATCATGTTTATTAAGTATATGGCCGGCGGAGTGTATATCCACTGACCTATCGAAAACCTCTTTATCCATCCTATCTCCTCGAAGATTTTATTAGGATCCTCTTTAAACAGGGGCTCCTTCTCCCTGCTCCTCTTAATGAGTTGCCAGTGTTCGGCCTTACCCTTCCACTTCGCCCTCATCTCCTTATCGTTAAGTAGCTTAATAAGCCTATCCAGCACCGGCTTCTTTAATACGCTCTCATCCATAACATCCAGGTATACGTACGTTTTACCCTCGTCCACTAATAGCTTCCTTATTAAAGGTATCTTAGGTGAGACTGAAAACTCTCCATCAAGCTCTATAACCGTGTCCTTCAGAGTTAAGCCTCTTACTCCAACCTTTAGCTTTGAGCCAAAGATCTTAGCTACGTAGTTTTTAATTCTCATAGCAGCACTATGTATCCTAACCTGTCTACCAGTCTCAAGATTTAGTACCAGCTTTCCGTCCTCTATACGGAAATCGACTACTTTAGCTGCCTCCTCAGGTAATGTCGCGCCCTTAACCAATATATTATTATTTAATTCGTCTACCACGTGTCTAATGAGCCCGTTGTGCTCTTCTGTCAGGGGCTTGCTGAATTCAAGTATAAGCATTCCTTTAAACTTCAAGCGATCACCGTCCAATGACTATATTACTGGATTTATTTTAAACTTTATTGTTCCAGTTATAGCATCTACTAGCCATTGTATAAAACACTAAGAAAATAGTGCAGGTACATTATGCCTTAAAACACCGCTTTATCCATACAGCATAATATCCTTAATTCTATCCCTATACTCCTGTAGGTCTTTAAGCCAGGTCTCTTCAATGTATTCTATATCATATCCCTCCTCGAGATACTTTCTGACGTAGCCTCTACCTATGAGTTTATCGAAGAAGTATTCCCCTTTAAACACCCTCCACTCAAACTTATCCGGATACATTTCCATAATAGTCTTTATTAGATACAAGCCCGTCCTTAGAGGCTGAAATTTCTCTCTATCAATTAAATGGACCTGTACTCCTCCGCACCTTTCACCAGCATACTTGGACACAGAAGGTCTGAAGTAGATTGGTCTAAACTTTACCCCCTTAAGGTTAAGCGAGTTCATGCGTCTTGCTAGATCCCTAGGCTTAATCCAGGGCGCTCCTATGTAGACGAATGGATTAGGAGTTCCCCTGCCTTCAGAAATGTTCGTGCCCTCTATTAGACATGTACCAAGGTATATTGTTGCGGTTTCAAGCGACGGTATGTTGGGGGAGGGAGGAACCCATATTAATCCTGTTTCATCGTACCACATGTTCCTTCTCCAGTTTCTCATTTCTATTACCTTTAAATCAGCATTAAATCCCTCCTCCTTATTGTAGAGGAGGGCTAGCTCACCGCATGTTAAGGCGTATCTCGTCGGAAGCCTATATATTCCTACAAAGGACTTAAATCTGGGATCTAAAACCGGACCCTCTATAGCTACTCCGGTTACAGGGTTAGGTCTATCCAGAACATAAATCGGTGTATTGGCTTTTGCCGCTGCCCTTAGGGAGTAGTAGAGGGTTGAAATAAAGGTATACCATCTAACTCCTAAATCCTGGATATCATATACTAGTGCATCGAGATCCCTGACGAGATCTAGGGGTGGCTCATATGTTTTCCCGTATAAGCTATATACATATACGTCTAAATCGGGATCTCTATATGACTCAACCTTTACGGCGTCAGCAACGTCACCCATTAAGCCGTGCTCTGGTGAAAAAACTACCGGTATCTCCTTTCCACATCTTCGAAATACATCAACTATGAACTCCAGGTCTCTAGTTAAAGCCGTATGGTTTATTACTAAACCTACCTTGTCTCCCTCTATGCTTTTAAGCTTCTCTTCGACAAGTACATCTAACCCTGTTTTAACCGCTCCACTTATCAAGTACACCCTCTCTCCTAAGTTTTTCGGCTAATTCTATAGCCTTAGTGGGAACATTGTTCGTTGCATTTAATAATGCTATTGCCTTCTCGTAGCTTACGTTCGCCTTCCCCATTACTATCGCCGCCGTCACGTTACCCTTAGATTCCTCAAGCAGTTTAGTTGCTGTATCATAGTCAACGCCAGTCTCGATCATTATTATCCTCTTAGCTCTCTCAATTAGCTTCCTACTGACAGGCTCGAGTGTAACCATTAAATTGCCCTTAACTCTTCCGAGTCTAACCATAATGGCCGTGCTCATCATCGTTAAAATCATTTTCTGCGCTGTAGCCGCTTTCATTCTCGTGGAGCCTGTTATGACCTCAGGGCCCGTATTGGGGCATATAACTATATCTGCGTGTTTAACTATAGGTGAATCCCTAACGCAGGTTATAGCTATAGCCTTTGCTCCTATCTCTCTAGCGTATCTCAGTGCAGCAATTACATAGGGCGTCCTACCGCTGGCCGATA
>QMRD01000102.1 GCA_003649225.1 Thermoprotei archaeon
AAAGATATATTGCGTAGAGCATTATCCATAATGGGGTCCGTAGTCTCCTGAAGAGCTTGTGTTGCTTGTTGCCCATACATTATAGGCTACGGACCCTCCCAATAAACTTAAGTTGTCAGCACCAATTCTACTTACAAAAGACTTAATTTGATCCTATACCATATCTAAATTAGTGATGAACCTTGTAAGGGCGTAGCCGCTGGGCGATGAAGTACGCTGGAACTACTGATCCAGCTATAACGAAAACGAGGGTTAAAATACCTGAGGAATTAGGGAGACTTAAAGAAGGAGCATGAGAACTTCTAACATCATAGTGAATGAAGAATCTAAAGGCTTCCCTAAGCATACTTCTAGCTCGCTCATGAGTTTATTTGAAATCAGGAGGATTTCAAGAAGCTAAAGCTTCTTTATGCTTGTTAAAGATATTTATTTTACAAGTGAAAGTATATCATCATCAAGAACATATTCGCTTAAACCGTTGGCATCCGTTGCTTCCTTGATCTTCACTTTCAGGGCTAGGTATAAGTTATTGAAGATGCAGGTTGTTACGAAAACTTATATAAATCTTTTTTAAGCAAAATAATTGCGGTGATGATTGAACTCCCCGCCTGATAATGATGAGGTTTCTGGTCACTGAGTCTCGGAGAGTTATTTTAACTATAAATAGGGCATGGCAAAATAGAGAGGATTATGGAGAACAGATACCAAGCAACAATCGTAAAGATACCTATAATGTAGTCTTGTCTTAGCATAGTATAAACCATAAGGCTAAGAGCAGGAAAATATTCTTCCTCCATCCCGTCAATTATTGGAATACTTTATTTAATACCTCTGATTACTAGCGCCACTTAAACTCAATCATTAAAAAAGGCTAGGGGTTTATCGGTCTCCTCCTTATAATAGTCTCTGTCACAACTGTTATGTATCCATATAGCCTCTCTCCCAGCTCTAGCGCTCTCAGTATGGTTCTTAGCCTGTTCGGTATCCTGAGGTCTTTAGGGCGTAGGAGGATTAGCCCTGGAGGGGTTTGAGACACAGCTAGATAGCCGAAATCTTTGTCCATCGTAACAATTACCTTATTATGAACTCTAGCGATCTTAATAACTTCAGCATCCTCAGCGCCCCTACGTTCCAACATAATGCTTTGCACATCAAAGCCTCTTCTCCTAAGCTCCTCGTACACCCTTATGCCTATATTCTCGCCTAAAAGGAGTTTAAGTCTTTGAGGCAACAATTATCTCCTCGCGTCCCAGCACTTTAGCCGCGTAGAGCAGTGCCGCTCGTACATCCTCTATGCTTATCTTGTAATCCTCCGCAATCTCCTCAGGCATCATTCCCATGGCTAAGATCTCCAATATTATGTCTACGGTAATTCTAGTACCACGAATTACAGGCTTACCAGCCATGACCCGTGGATTAATAGTGATCCTATCTAGCAACTCCTCCAAGTAAAGCTCACCTATTCTTAATAGCATATCAAGGCTATATTCTTTATCCATTTAGTATCTGTTTAAGATCTTTTAATTGCTTTATGTGCTTTAGGGAAGTAGGTTAACCTTTTCATACTATTAAAGAATATTATGGGCGATGGCTGTCAATAGTTCTCTATCGTCCTTTTCATGGTCTTACGCTCAATGTATTAGGAGATGTAAGCCTCCTAATATGTTGATTAAGGTTAGGGGTATGATTATGCTTGCCTAGCTCGGTAAATCTCGCATAGGATACATCCGTTAAGGAATCTTAAACAATAAGGTGAAGAAGTTACTGAATGTCTTAAAGTATTAATGAAGCTATGAACACTTACTCGAAGATATTCTGAAGAATTCGTGTACCAACATAAGTTATGCCTTATCCTCCTAGTTTATGGAAGACATCTGAAAGGATCTGGGCTATTAGCTTAAGCATATTTCTAACCATAATCCTACCAGTAGCATTAAGTAGTAAATGTTAATAAATCTACTCCTAGGATATAACTGTTGGATGAAAGATTTAAAAAGCATTTTGATGTTGGAATTGAATCCTGATCTCTTGGAATTCTTGTATGTTTTAATAAGCTCTTTAGAACTATTTTACATTAGGGGAAACTTAATATTGTATACCACTTAAATGTAAGAATAAGCGATGGGGGTTAAGTTGGAGCGAATGTATTATTATGGTAGGTTAGTTGATAAGATTGCGTTAGAGATTCGTCAGACGAGGGGCTTATCGCCTGAGGATATGCTAAATGAAATGGTTAGGTTCCTTAGTTTTTTCTCCTCGTTGAGGAAGGATGATTGTTCTTGGGAGAAGCTTAAGGATATATTCTTGGGTTTGATTAGGAGGCTAGATGAGGAGAAGATACTATATGCTGTGACCGGCGGTTTTGCTGTTGTGATGTATGGTAGGCCTAGAACGACGCTGGATGTTGATATAATAGTTGATGTGAATGATATAACTGAATTGAATAAGCTTCTTGATATAGCGAAAGCCTCTGGCTTTATGGTTTCAGATTATGATTTTATGTTAGCTTTCAGGGAACGTTCGAGGGCTGTAGGTATTCACTCGGAGATTCTCGTTTTTAGGCTTGATATTGTATTTGCTAGCGAAATAGATAAGGAAAGGTTGAGGAGGGCTAGAAGCTATCATATTGAATGTACTCCTGTAAGGATTGTAAGAGTTGAGGATCTAATTCCATACTTGATAATGTATGGTAAGATTGAGGATGCACTTTTTCTACTGAGGAAATACAGGGATACTATAGACTTAGCTCTTATGGAAAATTTAAGCAGAAGGCTTGGAGTATACGAGAAATTAATGAAGCTTCTCACGAGGCCAGATGGATGAATTTGATGAATGTTGTGTAAATTGGCTGCGGAAGAAATATATTTCTGATTTATCTCTTTGCCCCTATGCCTAGCTATATAGCGAAAGCCTACTTGGACTCGTTTTTTATGCTGTTTATAGTTTTTGATGCTATAGGTAATGTGCCTATATTCTATATGTTGACGAAGGATATAGATCGCAGACGTAGGCATAGGATATTTTTTAGGTCTGTTGTTATTGCTGGATGTCTCCTGATATTCTTCATGTTTTTCGGGGATCTATTTTTAAGCTACTATAGGGTTACCTTGGACGACTTCCGTATTGCTGGAGGGATTCTGCTTTTAATATTGGCTGTTGAGGGACTTTTGGGTAGGGTTGAGGCTGAGATTATTAGAAGCGAGGATATTGCTATTTTCCCTATGGCTACTCCGCTGATGGCTGGTCCGGGCAGCATATATACCGTTATTTACCTGAATTCCCTGTATGGTTTTGCTCCAACGCTTACGTCAGTTATTTTAAATGTTGCTTTTGCCTGGATTATATTGAGGTGTAGTGACTGGATTCTGTCGAAACTAGGCAGAAACTTCCTCCTAGTCTTCTCTAGAATTATGGCTTTTCTGTTGGCTGTAATAGCTGTAACTATGCTTAGAGAAGGGATCGTGGGCGTAGCTAGTAAGTACTTAAAGTAATTTTGGCCTCATTACTAGGCTTATTGCTGGCACGTGCCTTAGCTCTTCGTTTGCCACGTTTCCCCATTCATGATATATCCTGTATTTCCTTTCTATTCTGAATAAGCAAATGAAGGGATGGAGATATTTCTCCAGTTTTTCATGTGTGTATATATGCGGCGTCATGTCGAACTCCAATAGAAATATTCCATTCTCGTCCAGTATTCTATGTACCTCGCCTGCATATCCCATCCTATCTCGTATGAAGGTATATAGATATGAATCTATGATTATATCAAAGGTTTTATCTCTAAATGGAAGAGGAAAGTTTGCATTACAGCGTAAGGGCATGAGAGTGTATCTATCGGCCTCAGAAGCAATCAGCATTTTTAGACTTTCCAGGTCTACATCGATGCAGTAGACATCTAGTCCCTTATTTAGGAAATATTTGGTGTTTCTCCCGTTTCCACATCCTATATCAAGTACTGTTTCTGCCTCTGGATGGAGAGCCATTATCTCGTCAAGCCTCCCTGAATACAAGAGATCTACCTCTAACAGTGCTTTCCCCATTAGTTGAAGGGTTACTTATATTTCTTTTCAGATGAGAAAGCTAATGATATTAAATTAGAAGACAGCCGGAAAGGTAATTATTAAATATTCATGTTGTTTTTAACTGATATTAACCGGAGGGTTAACCTATGGCGTCCAATGAGTTTGTTGTTACGCCGTGGGAAGTTAGGGGTAGGGTTGATTATAGAAAACTTATAGAGGAGTTTGGTACTCAGGAAATTACTGACGAACTTATGGCTGAAATAAGGTCGCTTACTGGA
>QMRD01000103.1 GCA_003649225.1 Thermoprotei archaeon
AAGGTTGAGAATGTCATGGATATTAAGAGGGTGTTTACAGTTCCGCTAAGCATACACAGGAGGCTGGATTTATGTACTATATGTTTTAAGCCTGATGAACTCGATAGCTTCGATATTAGCTGGGCTAACCCAGAGAAGTTCAGACACAACACTAACTGGAGGCTTTACGTTGAGGGAGAGGGAGATGAGCTAGCGATTAAAGCCCTCTCTGAGGTCAAGGGATATCCGGGCTGGACAAGGGCGGATAAAATTAGGAGTGCTATAAAGCTTAAGGAGGAGAAAAGAGGGAAGGCTGGCGAAAGGAAGGAGGGGGGTAAGATAGGCAGATACTATGTTATGGCTCTCCTTCAAGCCGCCAGATACTTTACCCTCACGGGGGATTTAGATAAGGCTAAATCCTTCGGATTAAACAGGGCTATATTCTATGCATGGGCTAAACACTACGGCAAGGGCTATACTCCTAAAACCGTTATTAGAAGACGTGCTCCATCCGGTAGAGTTGAGGCTAAGGAGGGTAAGTATAAGTTTACCGTTGCATGCGGCGAGCAGGTTCCCGTCTCGGATAGAGGATGGTTCATTATGGGCGGTAAGGAGCAGATGCCTGACGAATACGATAGGGTCATCGCTGGTAAGATCGATAAAGTTGTACCCTACAATAAAGCCTGGAAGGCTGCTTTAGAGTACGTTAAAAGCTTTCCAGCAACCATTCTAAGCGATCCACAGAGGTTTTATGAGGAGGTCTATAAGCCTGTGCGTGACACATTCTATAGGGATGTTATACAACGTAAGGAAAAGACTAAGAAGGTTAGGACTTTAGAGGACTTTTTCTCGTAGCTTTTCAGGCCAATATTTTTCATCTATTCCGGATTTAAGAAGCATATATCTGATTATATCTTTAATAGCCGGAATACATGCCTTTATTTCCTCACTTGACATTAGGTCGAAGTAGAAGTTTAGAAAGAGAGCTTTAACTATAACCAGCTTCTGTAGCATATCCTTATCGCCCCTAATCTTCTCCAGTGCTACACCCATTATATTGCTGTGACTTTTAACGAACTCCTCGTCTTCACCCACTATTAGGGTAACCGAGACTGCAAAGGCGTCGTAGAGACTCTTGCAGGCATATGGCCTTAATCCCTCGTTCAGGAAAATTTCTGCCTGGTTTAGGTATTCTCCTATTCTCTCGCAGAGCTTAACCGCTGCATCTGACATTTTCATCAACAGCCTTAAATTATGAGCTACATCTATTTAAAGCTAGACTTTTATAAGCAATAGCGTTATTATTAACCTACACCTATTTTACATCATGATAGGTAAAGTTGTCGGCAGGAAGGTTCCTAGGTTTAAGCATAGGTGGTTCGGAGTTCTCGACGTCGATGTTGACGGTGAAATCTATAGGCTATACATGACTGGTACTATTGCACAGTGGTTCACCACCGGTGAGCTTGTTGAAGTCGATATAAAGGGTAAGCCCAGAAGCGAGAACGAAGTAAAGATTGTTGATTTCGACGACTACAGCCTATCCAGAATATTCATGGGCGAGAGGATTCCTGTCTGGCCGCCGTGGAGAAGGGAAGTCGATGTTCCCAGGTATAGCCCACTTACGGGAAGGGTTATCTACGAGTATTCAATAGTTGCTCGCGAGGCAATGTATGAGAGAGATTTTGAGGCTGTGGCTGAGCTGGAGCAGTACCATTATGCATCCGATAAGCTTCTAATAGCTGTGTGGAGGTGCGAGAAGTGTGGTGAATTCATTAAGGCTAACACTAGGCCCGTGTGTAGCAGGTGTAAGACAGATGAAACCGTACATATATACGAAATTAGGGGGTCAAATCCGGCTTCGAGATTTATTCTTCTCGAATTGAAGAAGCGTCAGCCGTATGAGCCTAAAGTCGTGGGATACGTTAGGGTTGATGCGCCCGTCCCTATGATGCATAGGAGGCTTCCTGATGGTAGGATAGTCCGGAATATTAGGGAGAAGGTCTTTCCGGGAGATTGGTTCCATCCATCATTCTCTCCAGAGCTCGAGTTTAGGGAGAAGTACATCGAGCTTAGGGAGAAATACGGTAAAGCGCTGGCTCTATCCAAGATGTGGGAGGAGGCTAAGTGGAGAGCCTTGGAGAGGGCTAATACTGCGGCGGCTAGGATAGCTAGGGTCGTTATTCATCCCGATTACAGGAGTGATGGACTTGGAATACTAGCTGTAAAGCTGGCTTCGGAGTGGATTAGAAATAGGAGAATACCTGAGATGAGGAGAAGTAAGCATCTGGTTGAGACCGTAGCTATGATGGCTAGGTATAATCCATTCTTTGAGAAGGCTGGATTCAAGTATCTATGGGATACCGCATCGGGTAGACCCGCGCTCTACTATCCGCTCACGGATGAAGCTAAGAAGTATATCGATAAGTTCCTCAACACCGATCCCGTGGCTAGGGTTCATGGCGGTAGGCTGTGCGTATCAAGATACGGCAAGGTCGAAAAGCTCGATGGATCTATTAGGTTTGTGAACTTGAGTAAAAGGTTTGAAAACGTACTTTCAGTTAAGGGTCTCCCCCAGAAGATTAGGGAGCTACTACTTGCATTCGGAGTTAAAAGCAGGGTTATACAGAGGTTTGTATTAAGGGACGTAAATCTGGAGATCAAGCCGGGTGAGGTCGTAGTCGTCGTTGGAGCTTCCGGAGCAGGTAAGACAACGTTCCTTAGACTTATAGTTGGTGCATCGAAGAAACTTGGTGAAGAAAAGTATAAGCCTACAAGCGGCTCGGTAATAGTTCCGGACAACGTTAAACTGGCCGCACTTATTCCCGGTGAAATAGAGCCCCAATTCGGCGATGAGCCTATTATAGAGAACATATACAAGCGTACCCGCGACATAGGGTTGGCTGTCGAGATATTGAATAAATGCGGTCTATCGGATGCCGTGCTATATAGGGCTAGGTTCCACGAACTATCTACTGGTCAAAAGGAGAGAGCTAAGATAGCTTCACTTTTCGCTGAAAAACCGAACCTCGTGGTAATTGACGAATTTGCCGCTCACCTCGATGCATTGACTGCAATGAGGGTTGCTAGGAAGATTTCAAAGCTAGCCAGAGAAGCAGGTATAACTTTAATACTCGTTACCCACAGATCCGAGATAATAAGCTCGCTTGACCCAGATAAGCTACTATACGTTGGATACGGAACGGTAGGTGTAATGGAGTATCAACAGCAGATAGAAAGAAACTAGGGATATTACACAAAACCTAGCGTTTAGAGTTTCTTAACCGCTATATCCGCTTCTATATCCTCTATCCTCCACTTTTTAACGTAGTATTCTTCGTCTACCTCAAGCTTATCTACGTAGTCCAGCTCCTTAGCTCTTGTCTCGTACATTATGTAGTCGTTGAACTCCTTAAGCAGCTTCATCTCCTCGGGGCCTATAGCTATCTTAACGCTTATGTATGCGTCCACTGGTAGATCCATCTCCTTCCTCATGTACTGTATTCTCCTCACTATGTCCCTAGCTAATCCCTCAGCTCTCTCCCTAGCTGATATTACGGTATTGAGGACTACTACGCCGTAGCTGAACTCCTCTAGGCTCCACTCTTCCTTAACCTCTTTAACTACCTTAACGTAGTCCTTTTCAACCGCTACCTTCTCGCCCTCGACCTCAACCTCTAGGGCTCCCTCCCCAAGTAGCCGTGAAACATCCTCCTGGCTTAAATTCCTTATAGCCTCAGCCACCACGGCAGCCTTGCCCCTGAACACTGGTCCAAGCCTCGACATTACTGGCTCCACCTTAACTAGGAAGTATTTTTCAAGCTCGCTCCTAGGCTCCACTCTAACGCTCTTAACGTTTACAACATCGGATATCACGTGTCCGAGAGCCCTAACAGCTACAGCTACAGTCGGTTCATCCGATACCACTATAAGCTCCCTTAACGGCTGCCTTATCTTGATCTTAGCCTTATTCCTAGCGGCTAATCCACTCTCCACGATCTCCATAGCTATCTTCATGTTTCTCTCAAGCTCCTCGTCGACAAGCTCCGCCTCGAATTTAGGCCAATCGAGCATGTGTACGCTCTCGGGGGAGTTGGGTTCAGCGGATCTAAACATCCTCTGGTATATCTCCTCGGTTATGAAGGGGACGAAAGGCGCCGACAACGCCAGCAGGGTCTTGAGAACCTTATATAGGGTGTAGTATGCGGTGATCTTATCCCATTCCTCCTCCTCGATCCATACCCTTCTCCTAACAAGCTTTATGTACCAGTGGCTCAGATCCTCGACTATAAACCTCCTTATGCTCCTAGC
>QMRD01000104.1 GCA_003649225.1 Thermoprotei archaeon
GCATTAAACTATTTAACGAAAATAGGTGTAGAGCATAGCTTAAGGTATGCTGTCCAATTATTAGCTCCAGCAAGTATTGTAGCTAAATATAGAAACTCGGATATCATAGAGGTAGAGGATATAAAGAAGGCAACTGAGCTTTTCTCTGATGTTAAGAGATCTGCTAAGTATTTGAAGGAGTATGAGGAGTCATTTATGAAATAACTTAATTTTTCTCCATGGTTTTGAAGCTATTACTGTTACTAGAAGTGTGACCTGTGCCAGGTCTAAGTGTAGGTCATAAAATCCGCTATCGGATACTACCAGGTATACAAGCGGGTACAGGACAGTTTTCTTCGGATAATTGAGTAGTGAGATAGTATGGAAGATAAGGAATAATATGGAAAATATCCACAACATATATATTGCCTCCTTGACTTCGAAGGAATATAAAATTACGGAAATAAGCCAATAGGCTAAGCTTATAAATGCCAAACGCCACGGCGGATACCAGGGGTATGTACGTATAAACTTGTAATCACTTATCCTATTTTCAAGAGAGTATCTTATCGGTGATGTATACAATATTACCGATAGTATGCAATACGAAAATATTAATATGAAATATAACAGTATAATTATTGCCTTTCTTTTTTCCTTAGCAATATTACTGTTATCTAAGGGGTCCATAGGATGCCTCCCCATTGAATCCAGGTAAACAGGATATTTAAAGCTAGTATTGAGATGAAGTAGAGGGATATTAATATATTGATTCTTTCGGCAACTCTTTCGCTCTTTACTATTTTCTCCAGTATGAAGCGTACCATTTGTCCACCATCTGAGATGAATATGGGGAGCATATTTACAATAGCTATGCTAGAACATATGATAGCGTTCCAAATAAATATTCTATATAGAATTATCACAGTTGTTTTTTCGCAAGGTAATATAAAATCTAGGTTTTGGATAACACTTACACCTAAAAATCCTCTCGACGTATTTCTTGGGTGTTTATCAAGCTTCACGTGTAATGATAAAATCCGTCCTGATCTCATAATAGTTAAGTTGATGTCATCGTATGGTCTTGTCTTAGACATTAGAAGCGAGAAATCCTGGGTAGTATTTATTCTTTCTCCGTTTATTTCTAGGATTACATCGTATCGTTTTAGGGTTTGATGAGCAGGTGTATTTTCAATAATGTTCATGACTGTTACACCATCTCTTGGGTGAAACATTAAGGATAGGGCTAGGAGAAACAGCAGAGAGAATATTAGGTTTGAAGTGGAACCTGCAGCTAAAATTCTCAGTTTAGATGATAGCTTTATTCTTTTAAACTTATCCTCTAGAGGTTCTATAAATCCACCGAAGAGAATAATGAAGAAAAATAATCCTGTTGATGTGATAGGGACGTTTTCCGCTATAGCTACCACTCCGTGGGCAAATTCATGAGTTACCACAGCTATTGCTACCGAAATAATAAAATAAGGTAGGTCTTCAAGGCTTACAGTCACAAAGGGTATTAATGGAGTCACTGGCATAGCATTACAGGAGCCATAGAGAAACTTTAGAAGATTATTGTGAACAAAGAATATACCGTATCCCATGAGTATCAAGCTTAGTATTAAACTGATGTTCGATAATAAGTATACTATTTTCCTATTCTTTAATGCTAAGAGCGTAAGTAAACGATTCAACTTTTTTGTTCTAAAAATTATTATACCTGAATCTACGGTTATATTTAATCTCTTTAACAAGTATCCTTTAAATAGTTTCATATAATATATTATGGCATAGAAGGAAAGGGATGCAGTCATCAATAGAAGTATATTCGTATATACATTCATATTCGCCATATTAAACCAGCTCCGTGAAGATTAGTAGGGAGATTCAAGGATTTAAGAATTACTAATCTTGCCTTTATTCCAGTACAGTATAAGGGGATAACATATTTTATTTTCATTTCCCTTAAGAGACCTATAAGTTCAGATACCTCTATTTCGTTTTCTCCGCTTAAATGTAAGCCTCCTATGACGCATATCGGCCTAGAAATTAATTTCATGTCCCTTAGTTTAGTTAAGATTTCAACCGAACCCGTATGAGAGCATCCGAGCAGAATTATGTCGCCTTTTTCATGCCTAATTACGACTGCTATTTCTTTATCATAGTTACCTATAGGAGGACTAATTAATACCCCAGGTAATAGCTCAAGCTTTTTCTCTACTCTTCTAGTATTGTTAGATAGGCCTATAGATTCCATAAGACTGAATTTGGATTCCGGAGGTGTAATTACTTTTATCTCATGAAAAGGAGAATATATTACTTTAAAACCACCCGTGAATGCTTTTCTGAGATTGGAAATAATTATGAAATCTATATCCTTAATATTAGTCTCGAAGAGCGATAGGTTTTTCTTAAGTATCTCAAACGAAGGACCTAGATTAAATAGAATTCTGTTTTCGTTATTTATATTTACTAAAACAGAAAGACCGTGAGCGGATAGAAAAATCCGGTTATGCCGATAATTATCTACAGCTACATAAACCACGACACTACCTTTTATTCTTACCTGCATTTCCTCTCCTTTTAGACTTTAGTTCTTCTATTAAGCTGTCAATTATATCCTTATCCTTACTTGGAATGGAGATTTTATCCATAGCTTTTATGCATTTCTCTGACGGCATAACTACGCATGTATACAGTCCGATGTATTCTCCAGTTAACAAATATAATTTTTTTATAAATCCCTTTTTTTCCAGCTTCTCAAGGACTTCGTCAAGTTCAGGGGAGTATATAGGGTTCATATTAAATGTCAAATGTACTTTTCCTCCTCTCTGCTGTAGATGGTAGAATATTTTATATAGCTTTCTAATGTTTATCCCGCCCTTAAATTTATCTAGCACGTAGATGACTCTTCTTTCGAGCGCAGTAAGTTGCCTCGTCAAGGTCTGCACCGGCTTTCCTTTTAGAATGCTATAAGTATATTAAACTTTTTTATTAAAGTAATGGTGCCATGAAAATAGCGTTTGCCTCACCTATAAGTGTTTCGCGATACGCGGGATGTGAAAAGTGGATTGTAGGGACAGCAAATGCCCTAAAGCAAAGAGGACATGACGTGAGTATATATGCTACCCCCTATACTCCCGAGCGTAACGTAGACGTTGACGATGTTCTAAGTAGAGGTATAGATTACCATGAGGCATGGAGATTTAACCTTGAGGACTATGATATAGTGTACATGGTATATACGCCTATAGTTTGGAGGCTTTTCGGTACAAATAACCCTAAAATTGCTGGTTTTCACTATCATTTATGTTTGCCTTCTGATATAGAAAAAAGGGTTCTAGAGAATATACCTAGTGCCCTAAGACATTATGATGTAATTTCAGTATTAACGTATTGGAGTTTCAAGCTATTGGGTAAGAGGGATATCCAAAACTTTAATGCGGTACATATTCCAAATAACCCGTTTAATGTGTCGCTGGCTCATGAGAGAATATTTTTTGTACCAAATTGGATCGACCTAGACTTCTACAGGCCGACTAAATCGAAGCATGATGTTTTCACTATACTTTTCGTAGGGAGACATGATTGGGAAAAAGGATGGTGGGATTACAATGCTATTTGTAGGCTACTTAAGAAATTTAACCTTGATATCCGATGCATTTCTACTGGCAGGGGGAGCAGTTATGTGGAGGGATTAGGTTTTCTTAGTGATAGGGAGCTTGTTGATACATACTCGAGCGCACATCTTCTAGTATATCCCTCTAAGTCCGATATGTTTGGCTTAGTCATAGTGGAGGCAATAGCATGTAATACTCCAGTTATTACTACAAGCATAGCGGCTCATAAGGCATTAAACTTACCATTAATATATGCTGATTCAGTAGATGAGTTTGTCAGTAAGATAATTTTAATATATAAATTATGGTCTAGGGATGGGGAATACGAAGATATGATAAGGGGTTTAAGAGAACATGTCGCGAAATATGATGTGAACAAGATTATGCCGGGATTTGAGGATATGTTAAGGCAAGTTGCTACAGAAACATAACCAAAAATATATTTTGTATCAGCTTCTCTTTGTATCCTTGTACCTCTCTTTCCAGAGAAGCTGTTTTATACGTTTTCCAAAGCACTACATTAATTAATGTTTTCTATACAATCAATAATATACCCTGCAAAGGTGTATGTATGGCTAAAGTTGAGGAGTTAACGCAAGAAGAGAAAATGTTAGCTTTCATAGATGCATTAGAAAAGCAGAAGAAGACCTACTCATCAGACATGTTAGACTGCTTGGTTGCA
>QMRD01000105.1 GCA_003649225.1 Thermoprotei archaeon
ATACTTGCCCTAGTAATACTGGAGCATCTACTGTTTAATGCGATACCCTTCTACCCGAGCTTCGTATCCGTAATACTCATTATTTTATCGATACTGCTATCGATTAAGAGCCCCATGGCCGCTACAGCTTTTGTGGTGCTTCTAGGAGTCCCCGCTGCTCTGTATCAGGACGTTACGTTGGGAATATGCTATGCGTTATTTGCGCTTGCCTCACTAGCGTTCATAAGAAATTGGATCGGCGTACTAATACTCTATGTGTCCCTCTCTCTGGCCCTCCTATACCCTCACCTGGATATGCTTTCAATAGCTTTAATAGTGGCAGGCTCAACTATGGTACAGCCGCTCTCCGCGCTATTCCTAGGAATGATGTACGGCTTGGGAGCCACTTTCATAGGCCTGTGGACTAGGAGTAGCTTTGGAAGCTATCAGGTTATTTCCATGATAGTGCTCCCGTCGGGTACTCCTATAGTGGGGGGTTTTAAGCCCCCGGTTGCATCGCTTGACGATCTTAGTAAGGCTATCCCCAATGTAGGCATGGCTGAGCTGCTGTCCTCGTTTGGAATTATAGGTGATACGCTCGTTTTTCTAGCTGGTAGGGGATGCATTGTCTCGATTCAGATTATGACTATAATGCTTACATGCTATATGGTGTCCTACATTGCGCGCAGGCTTAACTCATGGCTTAGTGGACTTTTCGCTGGATTGATTGCTTCGGGAATAATTATTTCAACGTATCTACTTATAAGTAGGATGGCGTTCGGCTACTTCCCGGATCCGGATTTCTACGTTCCCTTCCTTATTACTTCAGCATCCCTCTCACTCACCTTCAGTAGGCTATCGATTGTCAGCGAGGCTTTACAGTTAACGTCTAAGGCTGAGGTTGTGGCGTCCCTAGATAGGCTTGGCATTAGGAGCTATAAGCCTTCAAGAAAGAATAAGATTACGTTCAACGATATCGGGGGGCTGGATGACGTTAAAAGGGAGATTATCGAAACAATCGTGTGGCCTCTGAGGAATAGAAAGGTAGCTAGAAAATATGGATTGAAGCCGCCTAAAGGCATACTCCTCTTCGGTCCTCCTGGATGCGGCAAGACACTGCTGATGAAAGCTCTAGCCACACACCTAAACTTTAAGTTCTTCTACGTTAAGTGTAGCGATATTTTAAGTAAATGGTACGGCGAGAGCGAGCATAAGATGGCTGAGATATTTAGGAAGGCTAGAAACGAAGCTCCCTGTATTTTATTCTTCGATGAACTTGAAGCACTCGGTAGGAGTAGGGATTCCTACTCGACCGACGACGTTTCCCCGAGGCTTTTAAGCATAATGTTGGCTGAGCTCGATGGACTTGAGAGTAGCGATGGAGTACTCATTGTTGGTGCCACTAATATGCCTCAGGTTCTCGATAAGGCTTTAATAAGGCCTGGGCGTTTCGATAAGCTGATATACGTTCCACCGCCTGATAAGGAGGCTAGGGCTGAGATATTTAGAATTCATACTAGAAACATGCCTATTGCTGGGGACGTCGACTTCGATAGGCTTGCCGAACTCACTGAGAGGTTTTCTGGTGCCGACATAGCCATAGTTTGCCAGGAGGCTGCTAGGGAGGCTGTGAGGTATGCCCTCGAATATGGGAAAGAAAGGCCGGTGTGTATGTCTGACTTCATTAAGGTTATTCGGCGCTATAAGCCCAGCATAACGTTGGAGATGATGAGGGAGTACGAGAGGTTTAAGCTTGAATACGAGAGGAGGAGGTTTAAGCCTAGAAAGCAGGCTAAACTCAGCTGGCACGACGTGATCGGTCTCGATGAAGCTAAGAAAATACTTATTGAATCCATTAAGATACCGCTGAAGTATCCGGAGTTACTTGAAAAATACGGTATTAGTAATGTTGTTAGGGGAATACTTTTATTTGGTCCACCTGGATGCGGGAAGACCCTGTTAGCTAGGGTTGCGGCTGAAAAGCTGAAAGTTCCCTTCATCGAGGTTAGATGCAGCGATATATCTGGGAGGGATGCCGTGAAGGAGCTTAAGGATGCATTTAATAGAGCGTATGAAAACTCGCCGTCTGTGATATTTCTCGATGAAATAGATGCTATAGCCCCTAGGAGGGATCTAACGGATGACGAGGTCTATAGGCGGGTTGTAGCCCAACTACTCTATGAAATGGATGGAATAGTTGATAAGAGGAACGTAGTTGTTCTAGCGGCTACCAATAGGCCGCTTGCTCTGGATCCGGCCCTCCTAAGGCCTGGGCGTTTCGATAAGCTGATATACGTTCCGCCGCCGGGCACTGAGGCTAGGGAGAAATTATTCAGGAAACACCTCGAGGGGCTACCGTTAGCTGAAGACGTAGACTTTAAGAAACTCGCTGAACTTACCCGAGGATACTCTGGCGCCGATATAGTTGCCATATGTAAGGAAGCAAAGATGGCCGTAATTAGGAGGAAGATTAAGGGAGAGGATGTTAAGGTCACCATGAAGGATATCGCTGAAATCGTATCAAGAATTAAGCCGTCGATAACAGAGGATACGTTAATGGAGAGCTTAGAGTTTATCCGCAAATACGGAGTTAGGATTTAGTTTTCTTCAAGTATTTCCTAAAGTCTAGCGTTTCGCTAGGTTTCTCGGGGATTAGCCCCTGCGGCTTGTATATCAGTATCAGGATTATTATGGCGCCGAAGATTAGGTAGCTTAAGTAGTTGACGTCGAATGGAGCATATAGCCAGTGCTTAATGAAGGATATAGTCCTGTTTACGAGCAGATATATTAATGCTCCCACCGCTGCCCCAGTATTGTTCCCCCTGCCTCCCATTATTACCATTATCCATACAACAAAAGTCTTGAGAGGAGAGTAGTCATCTGGATGAACTGTCCCCATATAGAAGGCGTATAGCGCTCCCGCCAGCCCCGCGAGCGCAGACCCTATGACAAGTACCTGCATTCTCACCTTAACGATATTCTTCCCGTAGGCGTCTGCAGCCACTTCGTTATCCCTAATGGCTCTTAGCACTCTACCGTAGGGGGATCTGGACAGCTTCTCTACGGTTAGGAAAGCTAGGTAGGCTATTGCCAGCATTACTGCAACTCTTACTATCGATTGGAGTCTTCCAGCCCACGAGAATGGATCTGGGACGAATACGCCGAAGGTGCCGCATATTAATGGATCATAGTTTTTGCCTACTATTCTAGCTAATTCTCCTGAGACTACTAGGACCATTCCAAGATAGTCTTCTCTTAACCTAATTGCTGGATAGGAAGCTAGATATCCCAAAATGGCGCCCACCATCATTGCTAACGCGAGTAATGCTATAAACATTAGCAGTGCTATGTGGGGGTTTTCTGCGAAGAAGTTCGTTACCTTTATGCCTAGAAAGGCATTGTACTTTACGAAGTCTATTTCAGCTAGGTTCACTCCTACCAGTGGAGCTATTATTCTGGAAGCTAATGCACCTACTGTAAACGCTCCTCCTGCGAAGAAGAGAACCTTACCGAAGTTCGGTATTCCCGTGTATCCGTACTCTAGGTTTAAGCTTATCGAGAGTATAAGGTATATCGAAAAGAAGGCTAGGAAATCTAGGATTAGTACGAAGATATCAATCATGTTTCCCACACCTCCTGCCCAGTACTAGGTTTAATACACCCTTCGGAGCAAACAGAAGAACTGAGACTAAAATTACGTAGGGAATAGCTGGTCTATAGGCCGATGAAAGGTAAATTGGGGGCTTCGAAAGGTAGTATATCCCAAGGACCTCGATGAGGCCGACCATGTATCCTCCCACTATTGCGCCGAATATGTTATCTAGGCCTCCAAGCACAGCCGCTGAGAACATCCTCAACAGCAGATTCCAGCCAGTGTCGGGATATGAAGCCATTCTGAAGGGTATGAATACTCCAGCGGCTCCTGCTATTCCCCCTGCGATGAACCAAGATAACGAGTACATTTTATCTATATCTATCCCGAGGGTTTCCGCTAGATCTGGATTCTCTATAGCGGCCCTCATTGCTATTCCTGTTTTAGTCTTCATGAGTAGATAGTAGAGGGCAAGCACCATCGATACGGAGGCTATCGTTGAGGCTATAGCCACGAACGATACACTATAACATCCTACCCTAAATGTTACGTCGTGAAATATAAAGCCCCTATAGAACGTCCTAGTGTATTCCCTCATTGCATCCGAATATATGTAGAGGATTGTTCGAATTATTATGTCAACTGCTATTGAAGCCACCATTAAGTTGACTATATCCGCCCTCCTCCTC
>QMRD01000106.1 GCA_003649225.1 Thermoprotei archaeon
CCTATAATTTACACTCGCGGGGGTTGCTCATGCCTAGACCAGCGTATAGATCGAGGACTATTAAGAGAAAAGTTGTTCGTACACCAGGAGGACGATTAGTTGTCCATTATTTCAGAAGGAAATTGAATCCACCCCGATGCGCATTATGTAAGAAACCACTGCCGGGATTTCCGAAGATGAGGCTAAAAGATGCTAGAAAAGGCCATAGACCGCCGACAAGGATATATGGCGGATTTTTATGTGCTAGTTGTTTGAGATCACTTATCAAGAAAAGCGTAAGACAAGGTAAGGTAGCTGAGCATGAACTCTAATCCGCTGAAAATAGTTATTGCTATAAGTGGACAAGCCGGATCGGGAAAAACTACATACTCAAAGGCACTGGCTAAGACGTTTGGTCTTAGATATGTTTCTAGTGGTCTACTTTTTAGGAAACTTGCTAACGAGCTTGGCGTAAGTCTAGAGGAGTTCCATAAGATAGCGGAAAAAGAGCCAAAATATGATTTAATGGTGGATCAGAGAGCAATAGATGAAGCCGAAAGGGGAGGAGTGGTTATAGAAGGTCATCTAGCTGCTTGGATACTAAAGGATTTAGCTGATATAAAGATATTCTTCAAAGCCCCGTTAGAAACAAGAGCTAAGAGAATAGCTGAAAGAGATGGAATAAGCTATGAAAATGCCCTAAGAGACATCCTCTTTAGAGAAGAGAGTAACAGGAAAAGAGGCCTAAAGCTATATAATATAGACATAACTGATTGGAGCATATTTGATCTAATAATTGATACTGGTAATTTACCTGTAAACAGCATCATAAATATCGTTACGAACTATGTAACCCAGTACATTCTTGTTCATTACTTTTAGGAATTGTTCTTCAAACAGTATTTTCAAACGTAGAATTAATGAGAAAAACTTCTAGAAAATAATCCTTTTACATTGAATGCCCCTCCGACAGATGAATGTAGAGTTAAACATAGGTGGGGCCGCGGGGATTTGAACCCCGGACCACCTGGGCCCGAGCCAGGCATCCTACCAGGCTGGACTACGGCATATTAATAGACAAAAGTATTTTCTCATATACTTTTCGATAAGGGAGCCCATCAATCAAGCCACTAGCTTTATTAAATTACACTACTATATTAACTCGTCTGATAAAGGATGAGGGTCCAAAGCACTGATAGAATGATGAATAGTATGGAAATGCCGGTTAATATAGTAGACACATCCATGAAGATATTGAAGAAATATCCTTTATGTTCTAGGTGTTTGGGCAGACAGTATGCCCTTTTGGGCAAACAACTTAGCAATCTAGAGAGAGGTGAAGCGATAAAGACCGTACTTCTCATGGAGATACATAACAAGCTGATGAGAAATAGCGATGCATATAGGGAGGAACTAAAGGCTTTAGCTAGAAGCCAGTTTAAAAGAGCCCAAATATTATACGAAAACCTATATGGAGAGAAAATATCGGAGGAAAAATGCTATATTTGTAGCAATTTATGGGAAAAACTTGATATAATTGCAGAAAAAGTAATTAATTTAATTGAAAATATAGAGTTTAATACGTTTCTAGTAGGCTGTCGAATTCCGGTCGAAATAATTGAGAAAGAAGATAATTTAAGGGCTGAATTTAAACTTGAATACGGTGAATCATTTAAAAATAACTTCAATAGAGAATTAGGTCGTCTCATTAGGGATAAGCTAAATAAAGAAGTAGATTTTCAGAAACCGGAGATAACGATTATTGTTGAACCATTTACTGAAAAAGTTGAAATAGTTATATCTCCCCTCTTCATATATGGACGTTACAGGAAACTTGTTCGCGGTCTTCCCCAGACCCGCTATAGGAAACACGATAAATTAGGCCGCGTGGTTTACAATACATCTATTGAAGAAATAATAGGCGAACCATTGCTAGAGGCCGCACATGGTGAGGAGTTTAAATTTCATGGAGCAGGAAGAGAAGACATAGACGTAAGAATGCTAGGCAATGGAAGACCCTTTATAGTGGAAATTAAAAGACCTAAGAAAAGAAACTTGGATTTAAAGAAGTTAGAAGAGGTTATTAATGAAAAAGCTAATGGTTTAGTAGAAGTAACGGGTCTAAGATATTCAAATAGACATGAGGTAAGGGAATTAAAGAAAATGGCTGAAATATCGAAAAAGATCTATAGGGCCATTGTGGAGTTCGAGAAAGCGGTCTCAGATGAAGATATAGAGAAAATACTTCGAGAACTAAATGACATAACAGTCTTACAGAGAACGCCTTTTAGAGTTCTTCATAGGAGAAAAGATAAAGTAAGAAGAAAAAGGGTATATGATATTAAAGTAAGAAAATTAGGTGATAATGTACTGGAAATAATACTTACCTGTCAGGGGGGCTTATACATTAAGGAATTCATTCATGGTGATGAAGGAAGAACTAATCCGAACATAGCGGACATAATAAATAATACCGTTACCAAAATCGAACTAGATGTCTTAGACATTATATATTAGATTTAGCGTTATTTTAGTAGGGTTAGTATAATTTTCCATAATTTATCGTTGTAATAATGTATATTTTTTATCGCCCTCCCCTTCTTAGACTCAAGAATCTGATCTTTATTCATTAACGCCTCTCCTATAGCGTAAACTTTAAACGATTTTTCTTCGCGGATTAAACATATATCGCCTTTCTTTAGCTCGCCTCTTATCTGAGTTATCCCTGGAACCATAACATCTGCGCCATTCAGTATATACTTTACCGCCCCAACATCAGTGATAACTGAAGGTATTTCTATGTTTTTAAACATCAATGGTAGAAAAAGCGTAGGGTAAACTTTTTCGCCCTTTTTCTTTCTGAAAAATAGTGGTTTACCATCACATCTATATACTACATATCCTACTCTAAGGAGAATATATTCTATAGAAGCAAAGCCTCTTACTATATCTAATGCATCATTGCTTAAGAACGATAATTCATTTATGAACCTTCGCTTCTCTTTACTGCTTAGCCTGTAACTAGTGACTACGAACTTCATGCTCCCAGAACTGTTAAATGTAAATGTTTATATATATCATTATACTCTATGAGGAGAAGAGGCTGGTGACTTAGACGCATCCTTGAGGTGCATTGTATGGCTGGAGCGTCAGAGGTATTAATGGAGTCACTTGGCTCGATAGTATTAGTTAGGTTAAAAGGTGGAAGAGAAGTAAGAGGTATTTTGAAAAGTTTTGATCAACATTTGAACTTAGTCTTAGATAATGCTGAAGAGATAAGGAATGAAAAATCCAGAAAACTTGGACTAATAATTGTGCGGGGAGATAATGTGGTTTTAATAAGTCCTGTAAGCAGGTGATAACGTGGTAAAGGGCACTACTTCTTTCGGAAAAAGAGGAAAAGGCAAGACGCATATAAGGTGCAGAAGATGTGGAAGACATAGCTATAATATAAGGAAACACTATTGTGCTGCATGTGGTTTTGGTAGATCAAGTAAAATGAGAAAATTTAAGTGGGCTAATAAAAAGGTTAATCGTGTTCGAATAGTATAGAGAGAATGAACGATAGGTACCTGCACGGCATAAAAAGAGGCAATATTAAAATCTGTCTTTGTGCATAATTTAATTTAGCTATCGTTATAGCTATATGTGGGGGGATATTATGCCCAGAAAAGGTGTTAAGGGATTAGATATTACGTCGCTTCCCTATAGGATTAAAATATATTCAAATGGTCAAGTTCTAATACCTGCTAGACTAGTTAGAAGCTTGGGAATAGAGCACCTAAAGTATGCCAACATTACCCTTAAAGTAAAGGGCGAGAAGATAATTAGTATTAAGAAAGCTAAACTGTTGAGAACAAAGCATACATCTTCGAGACAATTTACATTACCGAAATCCATAAGGCTAAAGTATAAACTACTACCCGAAGAAGAAATAGAGGTTCTTAATATAGTTCCTGCTAAATAGCGCCGGGGGTGGGATTTGAACCCACGAGGGCCTTCTGGCCCACCGGGTTTCTTGAAAGATCTCGAGCCCGGCGCCTTGGTCCACTCGGCCACCCCGGCCCAAATATTTACTTCTTATGTAAATATATATTTACTTTGCTATGTCCTCGCTAGTGCTGATAACTTTATGCAATATGCATTACCTCACGTACAAGCCAGCATAATCTAGCAAACTCATCCAGAGGCTCTAAGCCTAAAGGCGGAAAACCTAAGCTTAAATAAGTTCTAACGTAATTATAGAAGG
>QMRD01000107.1 GCA_003649225.1 Thermoprotei archaeon
TATGTATGTTGTTTTAGGGGTTGTCGTGAGGGGTTCTGCTTGGGTTTAAGGAAGCTCTACTTTGGTACAGCCGGTATTCCTATAAGTACGCCTAAACGTGACGTTATTGCGGGCATTAACCAAGTTAAGGATCTTGGTTTGGATGCTATGGAGCTTGAGTTTGTTAGGAGGGTTAGTTTATCGGCTGAACGTGCGCTGGAGGTTAGAAAGGTAGCTAAGCAGGCTGGTGTTAAGCTTACGTGTCATGGTGAATACTACATAAACCTAAATTCGCCTGATGAGGCTAAGAGGAAAAGAAGTATTGAGAGGATACTCAATGCCGCTAAGATAGCGTATATTGCTGGTGCATGGAGCGTATGCTTCCACGCTGCATACTATATGGGCGATGACCCTAAGATAGTTTATGATAGAGTTAAGGAGGCTCTTAAGGAGGTTATTAGGAAGCTCGATAATCAAGGTATTAAGATATGGATTAGGCCTGAGACTACCGGTAAGCCTACACAGTTCGGTTCCCTCGAGGAAGTTTTAAGGCTTAGCCAGGAGCTGGAGATGGTTATGCCCGTCATAGACTACGCTCACCTTAGAGCTAGGAATGCTGGCGGATTTAACTCCTACGATGAGTTTGCCAGAGTTCTAGAGCTCGTTGAGGAATATCTGGGTAAGGAGGGGCTGAGGAACATGCATATACACGTATCGGGGATAGAGTATACCGAAAAGGGGGAGAAGAGACACTTAAACATTGAAGAGACGGATTTAGACTATGAGGCGCTAGTTAAGAGCTGGCGGGACTTTAAAATCAAGGGTGTGGTTATAAGTGAAAGCCCGAATATAGAGGGCGATGCAATACTGCTTAGGAACACCTATAGACGCTTAGGCAGAAAGGCTAGGTCGAAGAAGAGAGAAAAGTAGAGTGAATACGGAGTAGCAACATAGAATTGTATATTTAGGAGAGATTCTCTATTATGTTTCTTAGCCTCATCATATTCATTGGGCTTAATCCAATAAGCCTTTCATATTCTCTACCTTTATAGAATACTATTGTCGTAGGTATACTCATAATCGAATACCTTCTTGCAATACTGGGGTTTTCATCTACGTTTACCTTAGCGAATACCGCTCTCCCCGAGTACCTTTTTGCAAGCTCCTCAAAAAGAGGTGCATAGACTTTACACGGCATACACCATTCCGCCCAGAAATCGACTATAACCAGGGGATATTTTCCTAGATACTCATCGAAATTAGCTTCAGTTAGCTGCACGACACCGCTTGGCATAACAGTCTTCCTTCTATCTACGACACCCCTCTTCATTAGCTCAAGCATCTTCTTTCTCCTAATTATCTCAAGCTCGTCCTCTGAGCTCATCGATTGTATCTTAAATGAGGATGAAATAAAGCTTATGGTTTCAGTTTAGAACCTACGGCTACTAACCTATACCTAATATATCAGATCTCATATAATACCTCTTAGATACCCCATTCTCTATTTGCTTAATGAATTTTTCAGCCCACTTCCAGTCCCTCTCATATATATGATATGAATCGGCTACATGTAGATAGTATCCGGTATCTACACCTAACCTTTTAGCTACTGTTCTCTGAAGCTCTGTAAAGGCATACATGTTCATAAAAGCCGCTTTAAATGCATCATTGCTTCTTATATGTATGTGTAGTACTAACTTGCCGTTGACGATCCTGAACCATAGCCTCTGCAGACATGGGGGATATTCACTTCTAGTATCAAGATGGGGGACCCAAGTTATTGCCTGTGCTCTCCTACTGTATGGAGCATTGGATAGCTTCCTAACTACATACTCTATCTGGTTTATCCGCTCCATATCAGCGTTGAATCTCAGCCCTGGATACTTGAATATCCTCTCGTGATACGTGTAGTCAACCTTGCCAGTCTCCACTAGGTGATCGTTAACTCCATCTATAACTTCGCTTAGATATTCTCTAAGGGATTTAAAGCCGCCGGTAAGTCCTTTAAGGTGTATTCTCGGCTCAGCGAAGGGATCCTCTACGTATATTACTGCTGGACAATCCCTGCTATTCTCGCCGTATTCAGTGTCTATTGTTATGCCCTCCTTCCATAGCTTATATATGCTTATCTCCCAAGCCTCGGGCAGCGTCTTAGCATATACGTATATTGGCTTCAAGAATCCCACAATTAACCGGTTAAAGCATGCGGTAATATGTACTCCATTAGATGCTGTGATGTATTATTCAGGTATTCCTCCGATATAGATTGAAGCAGGGTGCTGTAATGCGCTATTATTATATATGGTTATGCTATTTTAAAGTGTGAAATGATTAGAAATATCGATGAAATACTCAGGATAGTTGTAAACAAGTATAGGAAAAATCCTCTCAACTGGAGGTTTTTAGCTAGCCGTGATAGGTACGGATACCTGGATTTCCTGATCTCCCACTCCTCTCGGGGATGGAAGATAAAGGCTTGGCCTCTTAACCCGTATAGGCTCGTAGGCCTCGGCGCCGAACTAAGCGTTACAGGTGATCTTAGAAGCTTCCTTGATTCAATACCCTTTACTTTCGGAATAAGAGAGTTGCCGAGCGAGATTTTGAAGAAAACTCTGAAGGAGAACCCTGTTAAACTTCTTGATATATTGGCTAAAACTAGGCCTGTTGCTGAGCCTGAGTTAAGGGATAACTACGTGTTGATTAAGGGACCGCTACTCGGATTAGCGAAGCCTCTTGAAGGGCTCTCCTCCTCGCAGAGGGAGTTGGATAGAAAGCTTAGGATAGAGCTTGAGAAGCTTATACATAAAAAATATTCCGATAGAGTTAGGATGTATCAATAGCTACTCTTCTACTCCTAACCTATTCTTAAAGTAATCCTCAACTTTCTTCTTAATATCCTCCGGTATTTCCCTAGGGAACGGCAGTTCCTCTGAGTTTACGAGAGTATCTATAAAGTCGACAAGTATATCGCCTAAGCCCGCATATGCCTGCTCGCCTATATACCGGTCGTCGTCGTCTATCGTATGCATGGTTATCCCGAAGCCGCTTGACCTATAAAAGCTTATGGAGGGGATTCCGTGTTTAGAGAATGATGTTCCGTCGGATGAATACACTCCCTCACCGACTTTAAGGTTTATACCCATCTTCTTCGACACTACCTCCAAGTATTCCTTAACATTCTTCGGACCTGTCAATGTTGCGCTATTAGAACCTATAACAGCTCCATGAACATCCAGGTTTACTACGAACTTTATCTGCTCAAGTTCCTCCTTCCTTAGCCCATCCGCGTAAGCTCTTGAACCCCTTAATCCAAGCTCCTCCCCGGAGAACCATATAAACCTAATAGTTCTCTTAACGTTAACTGTAGAGTAGTATCTCGCCAGCTCCAGAAGCAAGGCTGTTCCTCCAGCGTTATCCGTTGCCCCAGGTACGTCGTATACCGAGTCATAGTGCGCGCAGATGATTACTACTTCATCGGGATACTTAATTCCCTTCTTCTCAACAACTATATTGTAGGACTTTGCATCCCACTCGTCCTGAATGAGCTTTAAATAAGCCCTCCTGGCGCCGTGGACAACTAGCTTATATGCATCAGCAAACGAGATATAGACCATAGGCGCAGTTCCATATTTCCTCCACTCATGGATCATATCTAGATGAGAGATCTTCCTATACGGGTTTGGCTCGGAGATTACGAAGCCTTTAGGCTTCCATTTCATTAAGCTCTTATACTTTGGATACCGAGGCCTACTAGTAAGGAGGAGGATGTAGCCCTCTCCAGGTATTAGAGCTGGATCCCCCTCCTCAGCATAGGCGAGCGGGGCCTCCACGCCCTCTGGGGGTGTTGAACCCGATAAGCCGACTCCTCGACAGGGTATTTCATCGCTCCACGGCTCCAGAATTCTAAGCTCCGCCTCCTTTATTTTAAAGGTTTTAACCTGAAACTCGTGCAGCTTAGGATCATACCCATAGCTTTCAAGCTCATCCAATATTATCTTCCTAGCCTTCTCCTCACCATCCGTTCCAGCAAGCCTAGGAAAACACAGCGCCCTCTGAATATTCACTATATTAGCAACATTCAGCCTGGCCATATAAAACCTTAGAGACTGTTTCTATAAATGTTTAATGATATGGTAGGTGGTCTGTCATAAGCTAAGAAAATGTTACTTCAGGCTTATTATCTCTACATAATCCCGGTAAACTATCATAAGGTTATTTCTGGCCCTATTTAGATGACGGCTGATGAGA
>QMRD01000108.1 GCA_003649225.1 Thermoprotei archaeon
CTCCTTATAAGAATCCGAATAACATCATCATAACTCAAACGTCTACCAAGCTCACCTTCCAGCTTTATCAACACATCAGTCAACAACTCCTTCGTCTCCCTAGACAACCTTATAGTAGACAAAGTATACACCATATAAAAAGTATACAAAATTAAAAATAAATCTTACTACAAAATATCAGCTATCAGCAACTTTAGAAATCGGCAAACACAAGATGAAGCTACTGCATTATCAAATCCATCGCAAAAGCCGAATAGCAAAAGGTATTTAGTTATGCATAATCCGAGAGAAATATTATCCCAAAGTTCTTCCTCAACAAATCAATTCTTTTCAAAATCTCCCTCTCAGGCTTCCTGAACAATGCCTTACAGCCGTAGATCTTAGATGCTGCAAGAACATAGCAGTCAGTCAAAGCCAAACCATACTCCAGCTTTATCTCACCAGCCCTTAAAGCCATATTTAAACCTCCATCTAAAACTGTAATAAACGGATGCCTATACAGCCACTCCACGAGGCTAACAGCCCTATCCATGTAATCCTCTAATCCAACCTCCCTATATATTCTTGCAGAGACATAGAAGGCTTCAACTAGAACAGGATGCGGTACCAGAGCTTCAAGAAAACCCGATAATATAGCTGAGAAAACAGCTTTAGCCTGATCCCTATACTTACTATTCTCATCAATATACTCGATTATAACGCTAGTATCTAAAGCAACCCTATTAACCATACATAACACCTAGATCCCGCATCAACCTCTCAGCCTTATCACCCGAAGCCTTAGCTTCTCTCAAAATACGCTCAGTAACTTTAGGACCAGCCCTAACAAAAATCTTCTCGGGAGGCTCGCGTAAAGGCTCCATAATAATCCTCTTCCCCTCAACCCACACAGAGAGAACAGTACCCGGAGTCAAACCAAGCATATCCCTGATACGCTTAGGAATAACAACCTGACCCTTACTCGAAACAACAGTCCTAGCCACCACCACTACCACCAATACAAGTAAGAAAACATTCCTACATAAATCTTACATACGATCAAAGGAGAAACATTAAATACATCAAGTTAACATCATTAAATAGATGCAGGAGCGAACCCCTAGAGCCATACAAGGGAAACCTAATAAATAATGCGAATAGACATCCTATCTAGGGCTGATGTGCTCCCAAGACATGAACCCACATGCATGAAGCCCCCAGAGCGCTGCAATGACACGGGGGCGGAGCGGTGGGGGATCTACTTCTCTAATATATCAAGACCTTCCTAAAATCCCTTGAAACTAAAGCGTATTTAACCGACTTCATTTAATAAAGCATCTAGAAATAATCTCGTTAATTTCTACATATAGTTAAAATCAACCATAAACATAAGCAGGGTGAAAAACTATATCGAATAGTATCCAAGTGCTTAATAATTCTTAGAGAATAAACCACCAGTAACATTGCTCTCATAAATTCTATAGCTGAATATATGTTTCTCACCATATAATAAACTATATATTTAATGATCCACCCCATCGTGAGGTGGAAAATCAAATATAGGTGGATTTAATAGAATATAGTGGTATGAAAAATGCAGTGGTACGAATGGATAGGAAGGGAAGATTAGTTATTCCAAAGAAGTTGAGGGAGGAGCTGGGTATCGTAGATGAATGCTACATAGAAGTAAGCATCGAGAGGGATAAAATAGTTCTAAAACCTATAAAATCCATTGCCGATAAATACTTTGGAGTTTTCAAGGTAGATAAATGGCCTAAAGATCTCGACGAATTTCTAGCAAAAGAGGTGACTAAAAGATGGCTAGAAAATACGTAGACACCAACGTATTCGTTTATTGGCTCTGCGGCCACCCAACCCTCGGAGAAAAAGCAAAGAAATGGATCGAAAAAATAGAAAAAGAAGGAAACTACATAACCTCAACCCTAACACTCTACGAAACCATCGTAATAATCGCCGGACTAGCCAACAAAAATCTAAAGGACAGAGAATTCGTTAAAACAATCATTAACTCGCTCCTCAGCCTAAAAGGTTTAAAAATCGAACCCATCATCAAAGACGACTTCAAAAAAGCCATAGAACTAATGAACCTCGGATTAGACCTCGAGGACTCACTACACTTAGCCGTCGCCCTAAGAAAAAACACAAAAGAAATAATTTCAAACGACAGCGACTTCGATAAAACAAACATAAAAAGAGTCTTCTAAAAATACCCTGAAACCACCACTCAAAGTATTTACCATTTCAACATAATCCAAGTTTACGCTTAACATACTTTTCATCCATCCATTTCCATTCACTATCCACGCCCTCCTCCGAAAAAGGCTCAGACTTAATTGCTAACACCAACTCCATCCATCTATTAACCCTCTCCTCAAGACCCCTATCAATCGGTATCAACTCAATCCTTCCATCCCTCAATACCAAAAGCAATCTTCCACCACTACTTAAACCAAGCAACTTACGCACAGGTGCAGGTATGACAATCCTACCCTGCCTATCAACACTAACCTCATACTCCATTCCTCACACCACATGGAATACGATAATCCACGAAAATATAAAGGAAACTATCACCAAGAGACCATCCGGTTAAGTTTTTGCAGGGTTCGCCGTCTTTAACATATGGATAAAGCGACCCTTTCCACCTAACAGGCTTAAACCCAACTTTACCGAGTACTTTAATCAGCTTATATGGATCTATTGGCGTTATTCTAGGCAAAAGCCTTCACTCTCTGAAGACCAACAACCCTCTGCCTCATAAACTCCTCCTTTTCCTCATCAGATAAGGTTTCAAGATACAATTCTATAGCCTCCCTAACGCTATCCAGTACTTCGTCAATCGACTCGCCCTGCGTATGGCATCCAGGCAAAGACGGAACAAGAGCAACATAACCACCAGACTCATCCTCAAGAATAACAACATCAAACTCAAAAGCCCTCCTAACATCACCCACACAACACACCCAAAAAATAACATAAAACACACATATTAACATATTGCCTAAATAAGAGAAAAACTAGTTATTCTGCCTAGAAACTTTAATCTCCATTTTCTCTCATTACCTTTAGCAGGCGTCTTTCCACTACTATAAAGCTCCTTAATCATCCACAGAAACAATGTGAATTTCATTCACGTTGTGATCCATATATTTAATGGATTTATAATTCTCACATTATACTTTTACCTATTCTTACAAAATGCTTATCACAAGTAAACACCGTATCTACATAGTCTTTAACCGGTATAAAGCATAGGTAATCCCATACATGTATATTGCTTTCAACACTCTCTCTAATAGCTTCCTCAACATGTTCCAGCGTAACAGGAACTTTAATTATATTACCATCCTCCATAATCGACCTAACTATAGCCTCCGCATGGCTCCTCGGAATCCTAGCTCCTCTAAAAGCTAACACATGATAAATTTCAGCAAGCTGATGTATAGACATATATATCTTCAACATCGGAAAAACCTTCACAAAGAAAGCCTTCGCCCTTCTATGCATTTCCAGAGCCTTAGTAAACTCCTCCTTTGAAGCGAATTTATCCTCATCAGGCCTCTTTTTCGCCATCGACCACAACTCAGTATCTATCATAACACCCTTCAATACTACCTCCCTACATCCTCGTATTCATACTCTCTATAATCCTCCGGTCCCGCACCAGAATATGGAGTAGTAATCAACTCTATCAGCCTCCTCCTAGCATCCCCACCCCTAGGCTTCGCCAGATACTCTACAATAGCCTCAATAAGCAACTCTCTAACAGGCCTCCCCTCCTCAAGAGCCCTCCTTTTAAGCTCCAAATAAATACTCTTCGGCAACACAAAACTAGTCTTAACACCCTCGCCCATAATACAGTAATAAAGCTTACCATATTTAAAGATAGCTTTCCTACTATATTACCTGCCTACCGCGCCTTATACGGCTCACGCATAAAGAACACATACCAAGTCCTAGCAGCAATCATAGGAGAACACTAAAAATCATCAGACCCACAAAAATCTAAAACCTCAATCACACACTACAAAATAATACCTATAAATCAATTTAAGAAACTTCAGATAGGATCTTCAAGATAAACTCCTTTAATTCCTTATTCCTAACTATATCCCAAATAAATTAATATCCACATTAAAGTATGTATAAGTATATCCCTAAGCCCAGCTATC
Source organism: Thermoprotei archaeon (assembly GCA_003649225.1). GTDB lineage: Archaea > Thermoproteota > Thermoprotei > Thermofilales > B9-G17 > B9-G17. The sequence continues at coordinate 4,173 of QMRD01000108.1, forward strand.
TTCCTCCACTCCACCATAGGATACCTAGACTTAATC
>QMRD01000109.1 GCA_003649225.1 Thermoprotei archaeon
GATAAACCGGCTGAAAGCCTAATAGAAGTAAGTAAACATTTTAAGGTATATCTGAAATCCACTAATTCTCCCTACATAATAACTATTAATGGCTTTAAAATAACTGGCAGTTTGGCCGTGGCAATTAGTAACTATAGTTTAAGCGAAGGTGGAGTTATAGAGGGAATTTTAAATACCCTAGTAGCTTCAGGTTATGAGGTAGCGATAGTAAAACGCTTAGAGAGGGATAAATCCGAAGACGCCATTCTAGTAAAGTACTGTACGTATTCCTTAAGGTTAACCAAGGAAACAGTTAGAGACATAGAGACGAAACTTGCGGTGGCCTTAGGAGTACTGTTGTCTATGACCAATACTTCCAGTACGTTTATTTCAATAAAGCCAATTTATGGGATAAAATTATTAAATTACATAAATATGGTGGTCTGATATGCATATCAACAAATTTATAGAGTTAGCGAATATTGGTTCATTAATTTTAGAGTCCTTTGATGCAGAGAAGGGAGGTGTACTTATAGTATCAGGAAGTAACAGGAGTTTTTTCGCTAAATATATGCTACAGCACCCCAATACAAGCCTAGGTAAAGTTGTGCTTGATCTTCATGGAAAATATAGGGAAAAATCTCTACAGGACACCAGGGTCTGCCTACTGGGGGTGAATTCTTCAATGGACTTAATCGAACTACTAAATCTTAAAGAAGATGTGTTCTCTAATGTTAATTTTATAGCAACATTAACACAAGCTATCTTTAATCTACGAATACTGGAAACCCTAATTCTATACAAGACATTAATACGGTTAGCAAAAAGCAAATCTTTCTCTCTTGATAAATTGATCGAAGAGGCAGAGGGCGTAATAATAAATGAAGGCTACGACGTAAGGATAAGAGAGAGAATCATTAATATTGTACAGTTTCTCTTCGGAGGAAGAACGGGAGCTGCCTTAAGCGGAATAAACACTTTTGATTTCGGAGATATAGAGAGAGGGTGTATAGTAGATTTCTCAGGTATTCCGTATAAAAGCAGATTACTAACATATTCTCTAGTACTTTACTATATAGTAGGTAAATATGAAAAAACAATACTAATGGCGGACGACTTTGATGAACTAATACCCTATTTCCACTATTTAGAGGATGTTTTCGTGAAGAGTAGGTATGGAAGATACTTTATTCTGTTATGTAAAAGCTATTACAACGTTGCAAAGGCAATTAGAGCCGCAGACTTAATTGGCGTACTTCTTGGGGGGACGCTTGATGTGGATACGATACGCTATGTTAAGGGTGTTTTTAACCTAAATACTAAGGATATTCTTGCTCTACATTTTCCATGCCAAGGATGTTTCATGTACTTAAGTAAAAGAGGCATTTTCAGAGTGAATATCGGGGAGCTAGAGGAGTATATGGAGGAGATAGAGGTAGAACGAATAATTAAACCGGAGGTTTACCATAAGAAGCCTATTCTTATAAGACTCTTTAAGGATTCGGCTATGGTGGTGTGTGATCTTCTAGAATTTTTAAGAGAGGGGCCATCAAATCGTGAGGGAATCTTTTCTTATCTTCAGTATAAACATGGCTTAGGGGTAAAGGTTGCAATGAGACTTTTGATGAAAATGTTGCTCTATAAATTAGTTGAAGAAGTTATAGGTAAAGATGGAAGGTATTGGATTAAAATAACCGTAAATGGCCTTTTAGCTTTAGAGGAATTTTTAGAATACCGTGGTTTAGGGGGAGGTAATAATAATGATTAGATTATCCTGGAACAATAATGGTAACGGCTTTACATGGAGTATTATGCTAACTGAAAAAGGCGCCCTTAAGGGAAGACTAGAGGTGATTCCGTCGAGAAAGGACTATCTTATAAAGAGAGTGATACTTCTAGTTCCTAAAAGATCAATGCATAAAACCATAGAGATTTTTTCTGAAACATATACTGTCGGCGATTTTTCGATTCTTCTTGAGGCAGAACTTATGCTCCTTAAAGGCATAACAACTAATCATGACATTTCCAGCATTCTTAGCGAGTTGGAGAAGGTGAAGATGAAGATAGATTTCATAGAAAAGTTTCTGGGGGATTTTATATGAATGGAGGCGTAGAGAAGCGTATTACACTGAAGGATATACCGGGCATTGGAAACGTTACATTAGAAAAGCTTAGGCGTGCGGGAATAATTAGTGTAAGGCAATTGGCATTATATAACTCAGATGAGCTCTACGAGCTAACAGATATAGAGCCCTATAGAATTTTAAAAATTCTAAGGGAAGCCCGAAAAAGTCTAGGATTAAAGGTTATTAAGGGCAATGAACTGGCACGATTTTCGAAAAGCAGTACGAGGTTAACTACGGGTATAAAGGGATTAGATAATGTTCTTGAAGGAGGTCTTGAGCCAAGAGCTATATACGAGTTCGCAGGAGAATACGGTACTGGAAAGACACAACTGTGCCATCAACTAGCAGTAACTGTTCAGTTATCGGAAAATAAAGGCGGGGTTAACGGGGCATGTTTCTATGTGGATACAGAGGGGACATTTAGATCGAATAGAATAACTGAGATCGCTAAAAGATTCGGAATTGATGAAGACTACGTATTACAAAACATATACACTATACGCACCGTAAATGTCGATCATCAAATTGAAGTCGTGAGAGTGGATGCCCCTAGGCTCATAGAGGAAAATAATGTAAAGCTCATAATCATCGATTCTATAATAAGCCACTTTAGGGCGGAATACCACGGGAGAGATCGGCTAGCTATAAGACAGCAGAGATTAAATTACATGATCGACTGGCTGCTGAGAATATGTAAGCTTTATGATGTATACGTGGTTGTAACAAACCAGGTAATGGATGTTCCAGTATCGTGGAGAGGAGGCCAAAAAATACCGGTGGGAGGAAACATTATTGCGCATGGTATGACTCACAGGCTTTTCATAACCAACTTTAAGGGTAACATAAAGAAGGTAAAGGTTATAGATTCCCCCAACCTTCCTCTCAACGCTGAAGCATACTTTGAAATATTTGAAGGAGGAGTAAGGGATGCATAAAAACATTGAATACATAATGGTTCTAGTACGAAGAGTACCTAACAAAAAGCTTTCATGGTATCTCAGATGCATAAAAAGGCTTGAGACTATAGTGGAACTAGATAAAAACACGTGGTATCTAAGGCCTCTACCTAAACTAGGAGATCGAAGGCAGTACTATATAGTTAGATACGACGAGAAAACGGAGTCCTTTACTTGTACGTGCTACGATAAGTCAGCAATCGGTGGATCTATTAGAAAACTTAAAATGTGTACTCACGTTGGTGCTGTAATATTAAAGTTAGCTTTAGGTAGCTAGAATGTACGGAATTACATTAGTACTAGGTTACGGTTTTAAACCTTTGATCTATACACTAAGATATATTGAAAAAAGAAAATGTTATGCTCTCTTAATATCGGATACAATAATATCATATATCCCTAAGAAAATGGATTTACTAATCATTTATCATGCTGATGAAATTATTGCAGACCCCTTTAAACGTATTCCCAATATTAATAATTATGATGCAATAGCTGTAAACTTAAATAGAGTGCTTCAACATATACAGCTGAGATGTGGCTATTCTTTTGCAATGAAAGTTTTTAGAAGATTTATTCAGAAAATGGAGATATTTGCTCGCATATATAATATGGATCTCCTTGTAATAAGTCATCTCCGAAATAGTGGAAGACAACATTCTACTTCCTACATCAACCCTAACGCTATGAGACTGAAAAAAGTGGTATTTGTGGTCTAAATGCTAGATGTATATGTTTGTCCGCTGTGTGGACGAGTGTTTAAGGACGAGAAAAGGCTTTATCGGCATATTGTAACAAAGCATTCTCATGTTCAACTAGTTATCTCATCATCTATTCTTGTAAAGTATTTAATGAAAATAGAGCAAAATACTAGATACCTAAGGCTTCTAACTGAAATTAACGAAAGAATCAATGAATTAAGCGAGAGACTCACAAACGTAGAGATGTATATAAGGGATCCAGGTTTAATGAGAAGTGAAATTAAGGAAACAACAGTTTTTCCAATACATAGTCGATCGGTTGATGTACCGACTTTTGTAAGGAATAATCCGTGGATAAGTGTATTAAGAAGGAGAAGACGTAGCTAAAATTAAATTAGCATGATATAATAGAATTCATATATGGTAAAGGAGGCGGATATAGC
>QMRD01000110.1 GCA_003649225.1 Thermoprotei archaeon
GCTACTCTTCTAAGTTATTCATGTCCTATATGTAAATCTCCATTGTTTAGGCTTAAAAGCGGAGAAGTAATATGTCCAAAATGTGGAAAAAGAGTATTTATCGTAAAGGATGAAATGGAGGAAAGGAAGGTTTACTTAGGTTTAATGCTAAAGAATCTCGAGGAGACAATTCTTTCAAAAGTCAATGAGATTAACCTAATAATAAGTAAAAGGAATGTAGATGAGATAGACGACTATGTGAAGTTACTCATCGATTTACTTGAAGTTCTCGAAAGAGTAACCAAATTATCTGAAAGAGTTAGGTGAATAAATGAAAGATTATAGTCGAATAAGCCCTAAAATTGATGAATTTAAGGTATATTATGATGAAGAACATTGGCAATTACTTAAAAATTTAAGGAGGAATGCTCGTAGGGTCATGTATGTGCTCTCTAAACATAATATTAACACAGTCCTCCATGGTAGTGTTGCAAGGGGGGATGTGAATAAAGACAGTGATGTAGATATGGCGGTCTTGGATTTTATATCGCCATCCATCATTGAAACTATTCTCGACCTTTCAAATGTTAACATAAATTATAGAACGATAATTCAAGCTACTCCAAACAGCACGCCGAAACTATATTACCACTTACATGGTAACGTCATTCTAGCGGTACCATTGGGAAAATTAAGTAGGCTAGAGAGGGAGTTTTACAAGTTTGGAGGAGAGCTGGATCTTAACGGATTAATTCTGAATCGTAGAGTTCCTGGAGTCAATAAGAACCTAAGGTTAGTTCTACCAACAGAGTACGGTCATATTGAGAAGTCAATAATTGGAAGAGAAGAGGAGGTTGCCAGAACATTAAATGTATCCATGGATATTATACGCGAGAGGATAAGAATGCTCACAAGAAGAGAATCCATCGGTAGGACGGGTGTCTTTATAAAGAGGGTCTTAAACCATAATGAAAGTGTTAATGATGTAATAAAAGAATTAATGAAGAAGAGTCCGGCCTTTAGGCGAAAAGTAGACTTATAACATCTTTGCGGTCTTCTGAGTTATTGTAATGATGATGTCGATTCATCGCAGTAAGTTATTACGCCGTATAGATATGCTCATAAGCACATAATATCCGAGAGATAACTATCCATGTTTCTAGTGTTTCTTTGAAGATAGATACTATATAGTCGGCTTGTTCCCGTATTTCCTGACTTATGTTTCCACGCTGAAAACCGCCTATCAATATCAGTGGATTATCGCCTATAGGAAATTTTTTAGCTAGCTCGTGAACAGACATTTTCTTGCCTTTCTCGTCCAGTAAGATTACAGTTCCCGGCTTAACATGACCAATTAAATCCTTTACGGACATCTCTCTAATCCATAAGAGAGGACTTGAACTATTAGGCGGAACCTTACCTTTATCTAATAGTTGTTCCATTAAGCCGACGAACCTTATATAGTTCTTGGGAATCCTTGTGGAAGGATCAATAAATACTACTTTTCCATCATATGTATGTACGTATATTCTAAGAAGTGCCATTTTATTTAAGGGGGATCCAAGTGCTTCAAGTAAACAGAAATGCACTATGTCGGGTCTCCCCCTCTTATTGAAGTCCTTCAAATTCTTCATTGCGTGGTAATGAAAGGAGATATCCAGCAAAACCTTACTTGGTTTCTTACCTCTTTTCTTAGCATATCTTCGAATCAGGGGATGTTTACTTATTTCCTTAGGTACAAGTTCAAGCCCAGATTCTACTAGACATATATGTAACATGCAATTAATATTATTAGAAAGGTGATTTATATACGGTGACGAAATGATAATCCTCGGAGATGAACAGACGTTACTTAATGAACGCTTTCTAATAGGTTTAGTAAAAAAATACGGCGAACTTTTTAACCTATTTTCTCTACCTACGCTAATTTCTTCCTCATTAAAAAAGTCTTTAAAAATTTTCCCACATAGCATAATTAAAGTGATAAACAATGAGAAAATTTTAATTCCATACATTTCTTCCGAAAAAGATACCTACATTGACATGTTTAAAAAGTTAAAAAATAAAGGATATGGTGAATATCTAGTCCCAACTATAGCTGCCATAGGGTTTGCTGAATGGTTTGATTTTATAGAGCTTTTTCATAGCTTAGAGCCAGAGTTTATTCAACTGAATGTAATTCCTCCATACTATCTTGGCGGTTTATCATATTTTATCGATAATTTTTCTGGTTTTATCGCCGAGTTGAGGGAGATAACCAATATAAAATTCCTGATTAAGCTTCCATTTGAGGTGTTATTCTCAAACAAATTGGCGAAAATACTATCATATGGAAGAGGCATTTTTACGTGTTACAATATAAGCTTCTCTGGAAGCGAGGCAAAAGTTATTACCTTTAAATTGAGGCCAGAATACACGGACTTATTTCTTTCATTTCTTAAGAAAGCGAATCTTAATAATATCGGTATCTCAGCTGATATTAGAGACCTTAAGCAATTACATAGAATGCTGAAGCTGAACGTAGATACAATAAGCATTCCGTATGTGTCTAGATCTATTATAGGTGTCCTTAAAGATTTAAATAAAGCTGAGCACGTTGAAGCGTCATCTATCATTAAGCTAAATCTTTCTAACGCAAAGGAACTTAAGCTAATCGTAGATCGAGATAAATGTGATAAGTGTATGGGTGAATACCTATGCATTAATTTCTGTCCATTCGAGGCAATTTCACTTAGAAACTCCTATCCATTCATAGATAATGTCTCATGTACAAAATGTTACGTTTGTCTAAATATCTGTCCAAGAGATGCTATCTCGCGAGAATATAAGGTTCATATCAGTGTAAGCGATTAGAGATATGTGCGGTCAATTACATGAATTAACCTTAAATTCTTCTTAACGGGCTCTACGTATATGATTTTCCTAAGTTCAAGCTCCATTAGTGCTCTGTTAAGGTCCTTGAGAGTTACTTCCTTGCCATATAGTTTACGAAGTTCTTTTAAGAGTTCGCTATCCCTAGCAACGCCGCTTCGCTTTCTCCTCAATATATCCAGGATAATTACAGTTAGTGGCGCGTACATCATGTAACCCTACGCGTAATACCTTACGGTTCTAATTTCACGTTCCCTAAGGCTTCTAGCCCTCTCTATCCATGAAGTATAGTACCTTATCATTTCCTGAGTAATAGATGGCCTTATCTTCTTTAATGCTTTTTCAAAGTGTCTCTTAGCAACATATTTGGCATTTATGTCCTCTCTCAATGCATAGAGGCCTGCTTCTCTACATAGAACCTCTAGGTCAGCGCCTGAAAATCCTTCAGTTATCTTAGCTATTTCCTCTAGGTCTACATCATCTGCTAATGGCATATTTTTAGTGTGTATCTTAAGTATTTCCAGCCGTCCCCTTTGATCGGGAGGAGGCACATATACCAATCTATCAAATCTCCCTGGCCTAAGGAGTGCAGGGTCAACTATATCCGGTCTATTCGTGGCAGCTATTACCACAACACCATCCAATTTCTCGATCCCATCGATCTCTGTCAATAGCTGGCTTACAACTCTCTCTGTAACCATAGAATCACCATATCCTAATCCCCTAATAGGAGCTATTGCATCAATCTCATCCAAAAATATCACACATGGAGCTACCTGCCTAGCTTTTCTAAAAACTTCCCTTATTGCTCTCTCCGATTCTCCAACCCACTTGCTAAATATCTCAGGTCCCTTTATTGAGATAAAGTTGGCTTCACTCTCAGTAGCTACAGCCTTTGCCAGGAGGGTCTTGCCACAGCCAGGTGGACCATATAGTAATATGCCCTTAGGAGGTTTAATACCCATTCTTTCAAATGACTCAGGATATTTGCGCGGCCATTCTACGGCTTCCCTAAGCTCTTGCTTTACCTCCTCAAGACCTCCGATATCACTCCATCTAACTGTTGGTACCTGAACTTCTATTTCCCTTAATGCAGTCGGTGTTATACTCCTAAATGCTTTCATGAAATCATCCATTGTTACCTCGATTTTTTCAAGAACTTCCTCGGGGATACTTTCCTCTTCTAAATCTATCTGTGGTAAAATTCTCCTAAGGGCACGCATTGCTGCCTCTCTACATAAGGCCGCCAGATCTGCACCGACAAATCCATGGGTTATTTCTGCAAGCTTGTGTAGATTGACATCCTTAGCCAACGGCATGTTTCTCGTATGAACTAGGAGTATCTCGTATCTA
>QMRD01000111.1 GCA_003649225.1 Thermoprotei archaeon
ATAACGTCGGCAGAAGGAACTATAGTGTCACAGCGTCTATACCATATACACATATTTCTGCAACTAAATTATTTTCAATTGCATGGCATGGTGTGGTATTTGCAGGGTTGAGTTCGGATAGATACTTCGATGAAAATACTCGGAGCTTCTGGGTTAACAGTGGAGATAACATAACCGTAAGAGTTAATGTAATATGGTTTAATGGAACACCTGCGCAAGGAATCTTTATTGTCGATACTTTAAATGGTATACATTCAAAGACTGATGAGAACGGAGCTGCCATACTTCAGTATGGTGGACTTAATGATACAGCTATTAGATGCCAACTTACGGCATGCTTAGATGGACGAAATGTATGCCTTATTAAAGACAATTTAGGCTTTAGCATAGTTTTTACAAGAATTGTAATTCAGGTTAAGTCAAAGGAAATAGCCAATGCTGGAGAAAGGGTGAAAGTCTCCATTAGGGCCTACTGGAGCCATAATGGAGAGGAAATCGGGGAGATAAAAACATCTATACGATCTACCGACGGTCTATATACGGCTTCAGGTTTTCTTCCATTGACCCTAGAGTTGACTAGCGATTCCATCTGTAGGGAAATCTACACTATATCCATTCATACATATCCAAACGGCATAACCTACGTCTCTGGCAAGACTAGATTTAGTATAGCATGGACAGGGTTACGTTTAAGGCTTCTAAACGAATCCTTGGCTTGGATTGAAGTTGGAAAAACCATATGTATTTGCTTAAACGTATCATGGGCCCATAACGATACGGCAGTTGATAGAGCTCTCTTCTCGTTAAGAGGAAAATCGGACTTATTTCAGTGTATTAACGGTATCCTGAAAGTATACCTTACAGAAAATACTACGGGCATATTTAGCTACAAACTATATGTTATTAACTCTCCCTACAATATCACGAAGCTCTACGGCGACTTCATTATAAGGAATATTACATGGACTAGGATTAAGTTCCGAGTATTGAATTTCACGGATACCATTCCGGTCGGATGCGAAGCACAGATAACTCTTAAGGCGATGTGGGAGCATACGCATAAGGATGTTAAACGGCTGATTATCTACATCAATTCAAGCGAAATAGCATGCAATGATACCGTCGTAATTACTCTCAGCGAGGAAAGAATAGGAAAAAGAAACTATACACTAAGCGTTTTAGACCCAATACATGGATTTAAATCCAATAATTGCTTCTCATTCACGATAACATGGATAGGCCCGCAACTAATACCTGTGAGAAATCTCGTATGGATCAACTCTGAATCTACCGTGTATCTGCGATTCTATGTCAGGTGGAATCTGACAGGGTACAGGATACCTGAAGACTACCTTGTGAAATGCTTAAGCAATGAGCTTCAGGCCCCCGTTATAAATGGTACAGCCGTAATTTCATTTAAGGCTCCCACAGGAGTACATAACTTAACATTCGTCGTTACGTATCACGGCAATAACGTAAGTAATATCGTTAAGGTCAGCATTATCTCAACGGAAATTATCATTAAGGCAAACGCAGTCTCTGGATTTACTGATATTGATAACGAATACATATGGGCTAACGTAAATGATACAGTTGTTCTTTCACTTAAAGCCTATTGGGGACACAATCAAAGAGAAATAAATGAGGTTCCCGTAGAGGTATGTATCCCGGATCTTAACATTACTAGAACTCTGCTTCTACCCTCTTTTCTTGAAATCAGCTCTCATAGAGCCAGGTGCTTGCAGATTTATGCGAGACTGCTAACGGCAGTGAATAACGTAAGCAAATTTTTGATAGATACACCGAGGGTGATTTTTACTTATATCAGGCTGTCAAGCGACTGTAGAATCTACCTTATTAACGATAAAGCAAGTACTATTAGGGTATGTTTAAGAGCAACGTTTGCCCATAACGATAAACCTGTTTCAATAACCGTAATATGCAACGAAATTGGGAAGCGATGTACTCTTAAAAACGGTACAGGAGTCTTAGCGTTAGATTTAGGTGGACTAATAGGTAGTTTCAAAAACTTAACTCTTGAGATAATACCGATTACTTCAGCCTCTCACGGAATACGGGCATACGTTCCATGCAAAATTAACGTGCTTTATTCCAATATCTACATGAGCATTACACCTGAGAGAACACTAGCAAACGTTAAAGAAAAAATACTGGTAAATATTGGTCTAAATACGACACCTGATTTCTCTAATAGGTATAATCTCCTCGTCACTGGGCCAGAGGTTGAAATTGTCCTGCCCTTAAATGGGACAAAAACTGGCTTTAATGTTTCATGTAATTATCCAAGCGATGGAATCTATCAGTTCTACTTACTGGAAAAGAACTCCTCCAGAGTTATAAAATTGCCATATAGCTTAAGGCTAGTATTCACGGGATACTCGATTAAATGTAGGGAAATATATTACATTAAAGGAAAAATCGAAATGCGTATAGCTGTTACATGGGCACACAATGGTAGCTATGCGTCTAATGTAGATATGGTAGCTAATGTTTCAGGAAAGGCTGTAGAAGTAGAGCCCGGATTATACTTGCTAAGCATTAATGCTAGAGATATAAGAGATGCCTCTGCCATACGCATATCGGCTGAAGGCCCATTTTCAATAAGAGCTATCAATTCTTTAATCATTCGAGTAATAGGAGTATATTTAAATGTAGTTAATGTGACAGGCGATAATTACTTAATTACAGTATTTCTAGAGAGTAATTATCCTTTGAATCTGCTAGAAATAGACAACGCTAGGGTTGAGAAAATAGCCGACCGAATCTTTAAGTTGGAGATAAAGCCTTCATCCAACGGAACCATAGAGTTAGCTGTTCAGCGTATCTCATGCCTAGGGAATAAGATATGTCTTCCATTAAGCCGTAGAGTTTATAGAGATAAAATTATTGTAAACATTGTTAAGCACGACGTAGTTAAGAAATACGATAGAATTATTGTATATGTTAAGGTATATAATCCGAGTAAGTTCCTCTATTTAAGAAACTTAAGCGTTAGGCTAGAAAATTTAGAAGATGGAAGGACCTTAAATTATACCGAATTAAAGACGCTGAAACCTCTCGAGTACAGAATTTTACAGCTATCCTTCCATAGGCTGAAGGTGGGACGTGAAGGTATTAAGCTAATAATATCTGGCGAAAACTTATGTAGCGTTGAGTTAAGGATACCTTTAAATGAAGACATAAGCATGTTCGACGTAGTACTCGTAGTTTTCGTGGCTTTAGTAGCATCTATAGCATATTTCAAGTTCAGGAAAATGAATAAACTACCGTCTTAAAATTAATATATAGTTAGAAAATATTCTCTTAAGATGGGTTCTTGTTCGATGATGACAAGCTGTCCCCAGGATGATGCATGATGCACTTCCCCTTTACTGAGGCTAGGAAAAAAAGGGAATACGTTGTTATATATATTCAACCCGAAAAGAAAACACTGCTCGAAAAACTGTCTAACGCTATCTTACGTGTAATTAGGGTTCTCTACAACCCATTCACTACATACGATGAGATAGCGAAAACTCCCGATAAACTTGGACCGATTTTAGCGATAATTCTTACGGTAATATTTCAGAGCTTATCTACAATTCTCGTATTGAATAGGGTATGTTTATTGCTAGGAGAGGGAGAGCTACTCGGAAACTATACAGCCGAAGCTGGCGATAAATACATTAGAGTATACTTTGTTAACGCAACAGCTTTTAATAAATTTAAGTTTCTGGATATAGGTCAGAACATTATTGCGTTACAAGCTCTACTTTTCTCAGTAAATCTGATATTTGCATGGATTATACTCTATTTTACAAACTATCTTGTTTCGAAACTTTTCGGATCGACAGCGTCCTCAGGTTACTCAGCTGTAGGTTATGTTTTAAGTGCTAGAATGCTTGGCTCCTTAATAGACCTTATAGTGAAAAGTATAGTTGTCATTCATGTGCCTGAGCTAGAGGTCGTGGTTCCCTATGGAGCTAGTATATGGAAGTACAACTACTATGTGAAGCTGTCAATAAATGAATGGATGAAATATTTTCCGCTGGAATTAGGGCAGATAACTACAGCCATCTATACATTTGTAGTGCTTTGGGGCTTAGTATTAAACATTGCATTTTGTTTAAGTATAACGAAATTAAGCGGAGCCAAAGGATTTGCAGCTGGGATACTTGCCTACATAGCATA
>QMRD01000112.1 GCA_003649225.1 Thermoprotei archaeon
CTAACCTTAAACTTAGCTACGTCCCTCGGGAGAAGCCCCTCATTAATCACTCTTGAGAGAAAGTTTCTGAAGAGCTTCTGCGGAGACTTAACGTAATCCATGTTGGTGCCCATACCTATATTCAGCCTATTCCTCTTCGGGAAAACCCATCCATAGCCCGCTGGAACAGGGCCGAAGAACAGGAACACGGGTATGATCCCTACCTCCCTCTCCCACAGCTTAAACACCTTATCCATATCATAGTCCTCCTCAAAGCCCCAGCACAACGCAAGCTGATCCGTGGATAAGGGAGCGATACCCATCTGTTCTCCAAGCTTATCCTGGGAGCCCGTAGCTACAACTATATACCTAGATTCAATTTCATCTCCATTCCTTGTAGTTGATATTATCCTATCCCCCTCCTTCCTGACCCTAACGACCTCATTGTTTTCACGTAGTTCAGCACCCTCAGAGGCAGCGATTTCAGCTAACCTAGAGTCAAACTTGGATCTAACCACTAGATACGAGTAAAACTTCTCCGGTGGATATTCAACGATAAGCCTTCTACCGCTGGGCGATTCGAAAACCACTCCATTTACCCTAAAATCAAAAACCTCCTTAATTTCATTACCATATATCTTAAACAGCAACTCAGCAGTCCTATCGGCAAGCCCACCGCCACAGAACTTATCCCTATCAACAGTATGTTTCTCCAACAGCAATACCTTAAACCCCTTCCTAGATAACTGTAGAGCAGCCGTCGAACCAGCTGGACCAGCACCCACAACAACTACATCATACAAGCTCCCAACCCACAATATTTAAAGTTTTTAAACTTAAAACTCTTTGCCAACCCAGCCAGATAACATTTAAAACCTTTACATGATATTTGGTTACAATCCATGCTTTAAATACATAGGCTAAAGTATAAAGAAATATTATGGGATGAGATTCAGCAATTCTTGCTCCAATAGTACAAATTAGTTATTAGCTTTAAGCCTGTTTTAATCAAGTATGTTTACGAGGTCGTACAAGCTTTTAATAACGGCGCTGGGTTTTACTTCGAATTTCGGCACGTTATCCCTAGCCAGTAGGACGGCTTTCATTCCCGCTTGAATTGGTACAGCCACATCCACTACCGGATGATCGCCTACAACAAGTATCTTATCAGCTGTAGTGTTTAGGTATTGGGCGGCTTTCCTATACGCTAGGGGACACGACTTATCGCATCCAAGCTCGTAGGACGTTAATATAACATCGAAATACCTCTTTATGGGCCATATATATTCCCTGAACATGAAATATGGGATATCGCTTACTATGCCTAGAGAGAAACCAGCTTTCTTTAAAGCCTTTATTGAGGGCTTAACGTCCTCGTACAACCTATACTTTAGGTGTTTAGAGTAGTATCTAGTTAAATCATTTAGTAGATCATCGCTATAGTTTATGTTCAGCCTATAAAGCACTCTTTTCATAAAACTCCGCATACGCTTATATCCGTATCGAGGGTAATCAATGTAGGTGACGTAATCGTACGCTGCCTTCCACATATTAACTGTAATCATCACGCCGTATTCCAGAAAAATCTCAATAATATCCTCGTAGTTGATGTATTCAATACGTGATATCAATGTCCCCTCAACGTCGAAGTATATAGCGTTTACCTTGAGCATAATGTTCTCTTTATTTAATGAATGAATGTTATAAAAATCTTATTAAATACATTTTTGAGTAAAAATGTATCAAATGTTGAGGCTTTTGCCTAAACCATTTTACATTTAACATTTCAATACCTAATAGATTGAGAAGAATACTTCTTCGGTATGAAAAAACTTAAGAAAGATGGGTACTCCTCTATGAATTAGGCTGATAATCTTGTCCACTAGAAGGGAGAGAATCATTGATATCCTCAAGAAATCCGGAAGACCTCTAACAATAAATGAAATCGCCTATGAACTGGGATTAAATGACCCTAAGGAGATCAAACATCTATATGACGATATTGTACACGCATCCCGCTCGTTGCAGAGGAGGAGTAATGGGAGATTGATGATAGTTATGGAGCCGCCGAAATGCGCTGTATGCGGCTTCACCTTCAAGGAGCTCAAGAGATTGAGAAAACCAAGCAAGTGTCCCAAGTGTAGGAGCGAGAGAATTCTTCCCCCTAGGTTTCTAATAGTTGAAACCTAAGAGTATGTTGAGAGGGCTATAAGTATACCCTTAGACGTTAAATAGTAGTATTTCTCCCCATTCTTATCGACGGCCTCAATGTAGTTTTGATTAACTAGCTTCTCCACAATGCTCCTAAGAACGTCCTCCCTAACCCTAAGGCTCGCTAGGAGGTTGCTGAAAGATATAGCCTTCTCAGGCCTTATAGCACCAATATTATTAAGAGTCGTTAAAACGGTTATCTCATTCGGATGGTTCAAACGCCTTCACCCAAAACTCTCCTATAAATCTTAATCGTCTCCCTCGCTATACTATCCCAGCTATACTTACTAGCGACTTTATTAAAAGCATTACGTCTAATATAGTTTGCGAACCCAGGATCCGATAAAACCCTATCTATACCCCAGGCTATAGAATCAGGATTCGCCGGATAAACCCATACACCATCCTTCTCATGCTCAACTATCTCCCTTAAACCACCGACGCTACTTACAACTACTGGTATTCCAGCGGCCATGCCCTCTAGGGCAGTTATCCCGAAAGGTTCATAAACTGAGGGAATAACCATAACGTCGCCGCTCTTAAGTATCTCAACAACCTCTCTGTCACCTATAAACCCCGTAAATATAACCTTATCCCTAACGCCTAGGCTCCACGCTATCGATTCAAGCTCCCCCCTCATCCATCCATCACCAATTATTATCAGCCTAGCGTTAGGATACTTATGGAGAATCTTAGCGAAGGCTGGAATAAGGTGCTGAAACCCCTTCTGGCTAGTCAACCTACCCAAGGCAACAATAAGCGGAGCATCCAGCGGTATCCCCCACTTCATCCTCACAGAGTTCCTATCAATGTTAACCTTAAACCTATCCAAATCAATACCATTCGGAAGAGCATACACCTTCCACTCAGGCACCTTAAAGTGGTTAATAATCTCCCACCTAAGAGAGCTACTCACAGCTATAACCGCGGAGGCCTCATAGGTACCCCACCACTCAATCGAATCCTTAGTATATGCATCCGGGTTATCCAGCGTCGTACTCCTACCAATCTCAGTACTATGCATAGTCAACACAAGCCTCCTATCCATAATGTGTTTCAGCGCTATTCCAGCGGGCGTAGTAAGCCAGTCGTGAACATGAATAATATCAAAGCTACACCCGGACTGAAGAAGCATACCAACCTGCTTCTCCATAAAATGGTTAAAAATAAACACCCAAGTGAGAAAGTTAGGATTACCTATCTCAACCCTAACCCTATACACCTTAACCCCATCAACCTCCTCATAACCCTTAGCACCAGGAAACTCCAGAGTAATTACGTGCACGTCTACGCCAGCCCTAGCTAAAGCCCTACTCAAACCCATACAGTGCCTACTAATACCACCTACAATCCTCGGAGGATACTCCCACGTCAACATAGCGACGCTAAGCAAACCCTAACACCACGCCTCAAAGTATCATTAAAATAATATTAATATAAAATTGTTTAGAATAAATGAGCAAACAATTTTGAAGCTATCCATGAAGAGACCCGAAATATATCTTAAGATAAGGGAGGTAATCGAAGACCTAAACTACAGCGCAGGCAGTGTAATAGTTGAGGGTAGACACGACGAACTAGTCCTAAGAAGCTACGGCTACAGCGGAAAAATATTCAGATTCTCAGACTCACGCATGAACATCCTGGAATTCACGGAAATGGTAGCGGAGAAATGCATCGAGCCAGTAGCAATCCTAACAGACTTCGACGAAGAGGGAGACAGAATTTACAAGAGGATAAAATCCGAGCTCCAAGCACTCGGAATAAAAATACTCGACAGCCCAAGAAACGAACTCTACAAAATAGCTAGTAGCCATGGAGTACATACAATAGAGGGACTAGCCCACTTCAAACCATCATTATTCCAAACCAGCAACAAGCCCAAGAAATAACTCAAATAAATTAAAG
>QMRD01000113.1 GCA_003649225.1 Thermoprotei archaeon
CCATAATAGACCTAACATCAGGAACCGCAATATCCAGATACATTGAGAAAGGAGAGTAGTAGCTCAATACTCTACCCATTACTACTGGATACTACCAAGTATAACCAAGTAGTAAAAAGCATTATATAAACATATTGAATATACAACCGGTATTTTTCTTCCATACCTCTTACTACCTTTTCAGCCTATTTCTGCCTCTTTACTAATATATGCGAAGACTATAGTTAAGAAGAGGAATGGGGCGTTTGCTACGGTTTCACCAGCATATACATCCATAGATGCTGTCCCATTGGCTAAGAAACTTGGCTTAGACATCCATACAACATCGGCATATCTGTTAGCAGTCAGATACCTAAGCCTATCAACGTCTATTAAACCGCCACACTAGGCGCTTATAGTCTAAGTTTTCAGCAATTTTCAGTATAGTGTGTTGTATAAGTCATAGGGGTTTCCGTCGAACTTGTGCTTAATCACTTTTACTTGAACATTTGAGGGCGCATAAAATTCTAGGTCGTAGGCAAATGCGAAAGCTCCTGACTGGTAGGCATTTATGCTTATGAATAGCGTAGACTAGCCTACATAGGATTTTAATACTTCAGGAATTTTCTCCAGGATGCTTAGAATATGCCTACCTTCACTAACGACATGAATTTCTAAGAGGAACTTGAAGGGGGCTTCGGTGAAAACCCAAGAGGATTGAAGTGAGATGGCTGAGATCAGAGCAATGATTTTTCTCGAAAGAGGAAAACTTCTAATAGCGACGTTAACTATACTTTTCTTTACAAAGCCTTTAAGTCTCATATGTCACCCCATTTGATGTTATAATCCTATCCGTATAAAAATTTACTTCATTTTAAACGGTGCTATCAAGTTAAGGTTTTTGGGAAATGTATAGATATGGCGATTATTTT
This sequence comes from Thermoprotei archaeon, assembly GCA_003649225.1. Taxonomy (GTDB): domain Archaea; phylum Thermoproteota; class Thermoprotei; order Thermofilales; family B9-G17; genus B9-G17. Next base: position 912 of record QMRD01000113.1, read on the forward strand.
AGGGCTATCATAATCGGAAATTTATATTAATTAAATAATACATCTAGCTTAATACAACTAAGATAGTCTGTGAATAAATATAGAAACCTTATTTAACACATACATATTTCTAAAGATACGGTCTTCAATTATGGAGTACGGTAGCAAGCTTGTATTCCATGTTAAAGGCCCCGATGATGTCGGTAAATTAAAGTCTTTCCCGGTTAAGTATAGGGCGATTGACATTATAATTGATAATCCAAGTCTTTCTAAAAGAGATGTTATAGAGATTTTGAGAGACTACGTTTTAACAAATCATTTTAGAACTATAAAGATATGGGTGATGAGGAGATGAAGATAGACTTTATAATAACTACAGATAGGTCTATGATGACTAATCATCATGGCTATGAATTCATAGGCTTTATGACTACATCCCCCCCAATAGGAATTCCAGAGAGTATATGGAATTGGATTTCAATGCCCAGACCTAAGGTTGATGAATATGGACGGCCAGTTGAAGCTCCATATGGATTGAGGAAGATTGAGGCTTCTTTGCAGGATGCTGGCTATGATGCATATGTCGTAGATCCTGATTATATAGATAGATATATTGATAGTTCTAAGGCGATCTTAATTGGTCACCATGACTACTTTGCATTAGGCCCGCCAAGTTCAGAATGGTGGGTAATAACAGGCAGGGAACCAGTAAATTCTAGGTCTTTCAAAAGGTTTATGAATTCTAAAGCCATGGTAAAGGCTAGAGAGAATGGATTGAAATTTATTGTAGGAGGGCCAGCTGCATGGCAGTGGCTATGGTGTCCTGAGCTTATAGATTTATGGAAGATAGATGCTATAATAGATGGTGAGGCTGAGAAGGTTATAGTTGATATTGCTGATAGGATTCTGAATAATGAGCCTCTTCCATTATATACATATGTAGGTGTGGATGATGTTCCGTCTATAGATGAGATCCCTATAATTAAACATGCATCTGTAAATGGGCTGGTGGAGATTATGAGGGGCTGTCCAAGGAGGTGCAAGTTCTGCAGCGTTACGTTAAGACCGTTAAGACATATCCCTGTAGAGAAGATTATTAAAGAGATTGAGGTAAACCTAGCGTATGGTGTTAATGGAGCGATTCTCCACTCTGAAGATGTATTCTTATATGGTGCTGATGGAATAATACCACGTCCAGAGCCTATTCTAAAGCTTCATAAAGAAGTTATGGAGAGAGTTTATTCGATTGCATGGAGTCATGTATCATTAGCAACTATAAAATATTCTGAGGAAAAGTATAGACTAGTTTCTAAAGTAATGGATATAATCTACGATAAACAAGATTATATAGGTGTTGAAGTAGGTATTGAGACAGGATCTAGAAAGCTTGCTAAGAAGATCATGCCAGCTAAGGCAGCTCCGTATAATCCAGATTTATGGCCAGATATTGTTATAGATGCATTTAGAATAATGAGTGAAAATAATATTATACCTGCGGCTACACTGATAGTAGGCTTACCTGGTGAAGATGAGGAAGACATTATAGAGACTATAGAGCTTATAGAGAGACTGAGGGAATATCCGAGTCTAATAGTTCCTATGTATTTTGTACCGATGGGGTATTTTAAAGATAGGAGTTGGTACTTAAAGGAGAAGATTGAGGGTCCACTTAGAGAGTTAGGTGAGATTTGCCTTAAACACGATTTCTATTGGGCTGAAAAGATATTAACAAAATATTATATAAAAACTTCATTAAAAAATCCAAGTAGCTATATATTAAAGATATTACTAAGACTTTTACTGAGAATACTTAGGACTATGGCAGGCGTAAAAACTGAGGCTCATGAAGAGAAATCCCCGAGGAAATAAAACTAAACACTAGGTACATCGACACAGTGGACGTAGCCTTGATCTTAAACGAGAAACGCGCCTACATAGCTTTTCCAGGCCTCAGCGGAGAAATAGACTATAGGGGATTCCTAGTCGAAGACCCTAAAGGACACAGCTGGCGCAAAAACCTATTTCAATATTACTGGAATAAAACAGGTATATGCGAACTAGGTGAGCTATCCTCCTAGGGTTGTTCACAACACCCGTGTAGGTTACCTCGTAGCCCATTTCCAATAGAAGGGGCTTCAACCCCTCCGCGAACACCTGTACTGTCCGCAATAACTTCATCCGATATTTTCTCGAAATATACTCCAGTATTTTCTCCACTAATCTATGAGTTGTCTCCCTCTTCCAGAGGTCTATGACTAGCCTTAATAAGCCCACGCTCCAGTACTCTTCCATGTACCTTGCTATCTCCACACTCAACACCGCCACCTCCCGGCGTGAAAGCCCGAAAAAACTCTTCTTTCTCTCCAGCAGTGGAGGCTTTAACCTCGGCTTGCAACTGTCTGAATTCTTCTTCAAGCTCGCTAATACACCTCCTTAAGCCTTGGACTGCCTCCCTTACTGCCTCTATTTCTTCTCCTAGAAGCCTCTGCCTCTCCCTGACTTCGCGAACCTTCTCTAATAGTACTTCAACAGCTTCCACTAGCTTGCCAAACACCTCAAGCCCCATCTCCATAATACGACACCTATCCTAGAGCTGTTTCGCTCTCTCGAGAATCCCCCTAACTCTCTCCGAAAGCCTTTCGGCATTCTCCCTAGAATTTCTCTTGATAACCGACTTTTCTGCGTCTTCCTCGCGATCTATCTTAACTTCCTCACCGTGTTTTTCGCCTATCTCCTCTTCAGCCCCTTTTAACCCGTTCTCTTAACTCCTCAAACTCCTCTGAAGTTAGCCAGAAGAAGCCCGGCGAAGTAGCCCCGTCTTCAGGCTTCTTGCTTATAACTACTAGTGGCTCATCCTCCCTAACCGTCTTCTCTAAAATCTTCTGCATTAACAGCTACGCGTTGAGGCTCCTGGCCTGAGGTACTATGATAATGTCGCCGCCACCGCCTTGGAATATGAGGGAAGCTCCTGAAGCCGACTCCCTCACACTAGCCGTTATAACATACCCCTTTGAGTGGAGCTTTTCAATTAACTCAGCAAGCTCCTCATCGCCTAAAGGCCTAACCTCCTGAACTGAGTAGATTATGGTTCCCATAGTCTCCGCGACAACCTTGAGGGGGCGGTGGCCTCCGTTAAGCAGGCGTTTCAGCTCTTCTCCCAGCTCCTCATCCCCAGTCCTCAATAGAAATGGGC
>QMRD01000114.1 GCA_003649225.1 Thermoprotei archaeon
CATATAAAGTTACCCATAATCCACGATTAAGCTAAATATCTAGGCACATTGGCTTCATAGCAACAATATAACCATAGACATGGAATCTTCTTATCCTTTTAGAAATATATTCACTAACCTACCTAAATACTCTTTAAACCATTTTAATAATTTATCTAAATCCTTTAGGGCTTCGGGTGGAGCTGGCTCGTACGTAAATGTTTCGAGGGGCTTTAGATACGATATTACGTCCTCGAGTCTAAGAGGCTTCCTATATAGTGCATCTAGGGTGGATACCACCTTCACGTAGTCTTCTCCGCTGTAGAGGAAGACTCTACCAGGAGATACTACAACTACATATTTTGAGTTAAATGCTTCGTTACAGGGGTATGCGGCGTCGTTGAAGCTTTCGATAACCATTACATCGTATTTGCTTTTAAGTCTATTGTAGCAGGTCGATGTGGCTTTGGGAGTTAAATCATAGAGTATATGTTCAAACTCCCTCCAATCCCTAGGCTTAACAACTTCATCAGCATTATCTAGAAACCTTCCAATATACTCAATTGTCATAACGGATTCATGTAATGCTTCCTCGTTAAGCAGGTAGGTATTGAAAAGCTTATCATCCTCAACGTACGTTATCCTGCCTATAACGGCCTGTGCAAACTCTATACTGGATCTGATAAAGAATTCTCCTATAGAATCCCTATCTGCATAGAAGAACGGGTCAAGAGGGGAAAGGAGAAAGTCTACCGGGTTAAGGAGCTCGTAGGGTTCATCTATACCAGCAGCATCCCTAAGCTTAATAATATCCTCACAGAAAAGTACGCCGCATTCAAAGCTCCTTAAATAAGCCTCGTATTGGTAAAACCAGTTATGGCCGCTTACAGGCTTAAATACGCTAACAGCTACCCCATTTTCCCTGAGAAAACCGGCTATAAACCTAGATACCGTAGTCTTACCCGAATCGCGGGGCAGTAAACCAACTACTAGGATGTCCACAAAAACCATAACACCAGCACCTATTGATATGCTTAATCTTAAACAATAAGTATAGATGCATGATATAGCTAGGAAAACTAAACAATATAACGCTAAACACAAAACCAAAATACTAAGCTAATAAATATGCCAAATAACAATAGACATAAAATAATATACAAAAGGATTTTTTTTGAAGTCAAAACCTATATAAAGGCAGATTTAATGGCGCCAGCATCCTAAGATTAAATATTGAAGATAACTAAAGATTATTATACAAAAGTAAAACAAGGGTAGTAAAACATATATAATGCTGAAATAATCGCATAAAAATGAACGTAAAAGTTATAAAGGATAAAACCTAAAAGTAAGGTGAGAAACATGAAAAATGAGCTTAAACTGGATTACACCTATGCATTGATTCTAGAGAAGCTGTATAAGACGAAGAGAATGACTCAGATAGCGCGGGAACTACATATGAGTAAAGAGGCAGTTAGGAAAAGGCTCAAAAAGCTAATGGCGTACGGTAGAATTATGGCTAAAATAAACTATAGGAGGATTGGCTTAAGTAGAATATTTCTAATGATAAAGGGCTATAGAATAGACGATAAAAACGCGTTAATGTATAGATATATTAGAGCAATAGTGAAGCTACTGACTCCGAGAGGGGAGATAGCTCTCACATATATAACTCCTCCAAAAGGATACGAAAATAAACTCATCGAGTACTGTAAGGAAGTGATTGGAGGGAAAATTATTTCATCCTTCAAAATATATGATGTACTCACATGGAGGCCTGTTTCAAAGCTTTATGACTTTGGAAGCGAAGATTTCCCCATACGATGGAATAATATACTAAATAATGTACTAGATGGCTATATAAACCTAGAAGTATTGCCGAAGTACGGTGATGATGACGACGACTTTGTAGGCAAGATCGATAGAATAGATTTAAACATTATTAGAGCACTAGAGAAAAATGCATTAATAAACATGGGATATATATCTAGGAGGTTAAATAAAAACTCTCAGCTAATAAATTATCATTACAATAAGCACGTAAAACCACTCATAGAGAATTACTACATGAACATAGTATTTGGAAGATACAGTAAAATACCCGCATCATATCATATTCTATCCTTTAATAGTAGAGAGAAAATGCTGAGCTTCATTAGCTCCATAATGGTCTTCCCAGCATTTAAATATATATACATTTATGAAGAAAAACCCGAAATAATGCTCTTAGCAACGCTAGATCATACAGACCACTTCAATTTTATGAGAATTATATCGGTATTAAAGGATGAAAATATAATAAGGAACTATTATCTCTTGGGCTATATGGAAGAGATATTATTCTACGATGTACTACCACAAGGAGCCAAATATATCGAGAGCCGCAGGCTTATTATACCTGAGGAAAAATTGATTGTACAAAAAATAAAGAAATAAAATAATAGTTGTTTTAGGCTGGCGGATACGGTGTAGGACCAGGTGGAGGATCGTTATCGTCTCCTTCTCCAGGTTTCCTATAATATATCACATTCCTCACCTCTATTATTTTTCGTTTTTCATATTATTTTTCTTCATATTTAAGTATATGTTCTATATTGTTAAAAGTTTGTATGTAAAATTTTTGACTTATATTAATATTATGATATATTCTGATTTACGATTTATTAGTTTCACTTTTCTTTTGTTTAAAATTTTTAATTAGGTATAGGATATTAACCTTAGATTTTTTTACTTAACGGTGTTATAGTTATTACTTTGGGAATATAAGATAGGGATTATAGTGATTATAGTAAATTTTTATACTTGTTTTGCTGTTTATTTTTTATGCGGAGAGTCTTTGACTTTCATGTTCATGGGAACTTTAGCTACAAGGATTTTCGTGAGGTTGCATTTAATGTTGGGATTGATTTTAGCTTGGATGGGCTTTTGAGGGAGATGAGGGAGCATGGTGTTGTTGCTACTGCTGTTATTTCGTTGCCTTGTGGTGGGTATTGGTCTGAGGTTTTATCTTTGAAAAATTGTTTTTATCCCATTATTGGCGTTGATAGTGGTTGTCTGGATTTAGGGCTTCTGGACAGCTTTATTGACCATGTTTTGGGCGTTAAGGTGTATGTTGGGTATGATCGTATTGATCCACGCGATGGAAGGCTGTATGAACTCTATAAGTTTCTTGAGGATAGGGGTAAGCTGGTCGTCTTTCATACTGGTAGTTTATGGCGTAGGTGGGGTGGCTACGTTAGGTATAGTCATCCCCTCAACTTCGATGATGTAGCGGTTGATTTCCCGGAGCTTAAAATTATTTTGGCTCATGCAGGTTTTCCATGGGTTAGGGATGCAGCTGAAGTTGCCTATAAGAACGATAATGTCTATGTTGATATTTCAGGCTGGATTGAGGAGTCTGAGGAGGTCAGCGAATACTATTTAAATTTCCTTAGGAGAGAGCTTAAGTTTCTTGTTGAATACTGTGGTGAGGATAAGGTTTTATTTGGCTCTGATTGGCCTTTATGTAGGATAGGCAGATACTTGGATTTCGTTATGTCTATAGGCTTTGAAGATGATGTGTTGAATAAGATATTGTATTGGAATGCTGTTAGGCTGGTTAGGGAGCTAGGGTTTAAGCCGCCCTAGAAAGACATATATATGTTTAGAATCCTTAGGTAGCTGAGAGGATTGGCATGGTTAAGTATAAGGTTTGGCTTGACAGGAAGGGATGTATTGGATGCGGTTCCTGCGTTGCTCTATGCCCGGACTATTGGGATCTAGGTGACGACGGGCTTTCGCATATTATAGGCGGTAAAAGGATAGTTGAGAATGAGGAGATAGTTAGAGAGGAAATAATTCTGAATGAACTAGGATGCAACATTGATGCAGCTGAAGCATGCCCTGCAAAAGTCATACACATTGAAGAAATAGGAGAATAGTTATTTTTAATCTGAAACTGTTTTTAATTTTCATTAATATTAAGAATACTCCAGCCCTATTTCGTTAATGATAATAGGGCTAATAATAACTTAAGGTGATGCCTCTTCTAGTGAAAAGGATACGCGTAATATACTTGGTTTTAGTGTTGCCTGAAGAGCATAGG
>QMRD01000115.1 GCA_003649225.1 Thermoprotei archaeon
ATTAGGCTTATCTCCCGACGAAATAGAGCTTAGATCCGGAATAAAGGATATGATGATAGGCAGATGGTTTGAGCACTACGATGAGTACGTATGCATTATCTCAAGCAGCGCAGCCGAGAAACTTGGCATTAACATATACGATAAGTTGAGTTTGGGAGGGCTCAGTTTAACAGTAATAGGTATTCTAGATTCCTCAGCTATAGAGTATCTCAAGGATCTTGATGGAAGCTACATAGTCCCCGTGGATCCGGACGACGTCGTTAGCTTAAAGGTTGGCATAGTATCGGAGGAAGTTAGGAAGCCAGTATCGCTAGATGAAATAATCATAGTCCCCGATAGGTTGGCACTGAAGCTGGGAGGCTATGTCTCAAGCGTAGCAATTAAGGTAGACTATGAGCATGCACTTAACATAGCAAGGAATCTATCCCTAGTATTGGAGGGTCCAGCCATCTATTTGTCTGATGGATCGAGGGTAGTAACGGTAAGCGTTATTTCAGGTCTAGAAATATACGGATGGAACTACCTGCTAATTCCGCTCATAATAGGTTCATTCACGGTAGTGAATTCCATTATGGGTAATATTAGAGAAAGAAAATCTGAAATAGATGTATACTCGGCCATAGGCCTGCCTCCAAGCGGAATAGTAGTGATGTTTATGACGGAAGCCTTAATATACGGGGTTATAGCTGCAGTTATAGGCTATATAGCTGGTGTCGCTATAAATAGAGTCCTAGTAGGATATGGCTTGCTTCCTCCAAGCTTTATGATAAACGTATCGTCCTCCTTCATGATTATAGCATTTGTAATTATAATGTTATCAACAATTCTTTCAGCGCTGTTCCCCTCTCTATCGGCATCAAAGATGGTTACTCCTTCGCTTAGAAGAAAATGGAGAGCTACCAAGCCTGTAGGGATAAGGTGGGAGGTCCCCTTACCATTCACAGCTAGCAGTATAGCTGAGGCTAGGGGTATGCTTAGGTATCTAGCGGAATTCTTAGGATACCATAAGATAGAGACCCCCGATCCATTTTTCGTGGATGAACTGAAGGTTGATCTCGATAACCTAAGGATAGATGCTAAAATGACACTTAAGCCCCTTGAGTCGGGAGTAAAGCAGAGCTTCGTTCTTTCCGCTAGAAGGTTTGGCGGTAGGTATACATTCGCCGTCTCGATAACTAGGCTGAGTGGTTCTAAGGAAATATGGAGAACCGTCAACTATAAGGTTATAGATGCTGTAAGGAAGCAGTTTCTACTATGGAGAAGCCTACCTGAGGAGGAGGTATTAAAGTACATTAGAGGTGAGAAGCATGTATGAGAGACGCTTTAAATCAGGATTTACTAGAAGGTCTATACTAGCGCTCATATTTACCTCATTCACGATACTTCCTGTACAAATACTGCTTAGACTTACATCAGGAGAATCTATCGCCGCTGCAGCAGCATACATAACTATAATTCTCTTTACTGAAATATCAGTATTCTTAGGAAATCCGCTAAGCAAGCAGGAGGTTTTCATAATATACTCGCTCGCAGCTCTTGCTGGAACAGCTGCGCCGTTTTTAGACTTCGTATACTACGCGTACTTTAAGACTTCAGAAATAGCGTGGTCGCTTAAGAACCCCTATACTGGAAGGCCCATACCGCTTGAAATACCCTCCTTCTACGCCCCTCCAATAGGCTCTTCAGCCTATAGGTTTAGGTCGTTTATACATAGTGACTGGATACTGCCGATATTTGCATTCACGTTTCAATTCGGACTGCTTCTGGTACTAATGGAGTTTTCCCTAACATTTATGGGAGCGGCGTTGTTCATAGATGTTGAAGAACTACCATTCCCCATAGCAAATGTTCAAGCCCAGCTCATAAGCACACTAACTGAAAGAGATAGAGAAAGAATGAAGATATTTACGATAATGGCCGTAGTCTCTTCAATATACGCCTTCGTGCTTTACGGCATTCCAATATTATCCATGGGGATGTTCGGTACAAGCATTCAGATAATTCCTCTACCATGGCTGGATATGACCACGGGGCTAATAGGCATAGAGAAAATACTGCCTGGAGCCATGTTTGGAATTTCAACAGACCCCATAGCATGGGGAGTGGGGCTACTCCTATCCTCAGACACTTTAATATACATGGTTATTGGAAGCATAGCTGTATGGGTTATAGGAAATTACCTAGCCTTAAACGTATTCAGTAGCGAATTTCCCGAGTGGGCAGCTGAGTGGAAGCCTGGCATGTCGCTTTCACTAATATGGCAGAGAAGCTACCTCAGGGTATGGTCCTTCATACACCTCGGCATATTTTTCGCTGTTTCAGCTATAATAGTTGCTTCAAAGTTTAAGAGTCTAATTAAGGCTTTTAAAATACTAATAAATCCTCCGAGAAGAGTGAAGGAGGCAGGATACATAGACATGCGAATACTAGTTTTAACGTATGTATCAGCAAGCTTAGCGTCAGTATTATTCTTCCATTACCTAGTTAAAGACTATCCGCTACAGTACATGTGGGCAACAGTAGCATTATCCATGGGTGCGAGCTTCATATTTGCACTAGTAAATACGGCTATGCTTGGAGAGACTGGAGCTACCGTCGGAACAATAGGGGGAATAGCTCCTCAGCACCTATTGTGGTATGGTACACTGTACACAACAGGCTATAAAGGAGTTGCTGCCTTCTTCTTTAACCCTGTTATAGGCGGTATACTATCCCCGAGTTGGGTGCAGGCAATTAAAGTCGCCCACCTCACCGAAACTAAGCCAATAGATTTCTTCAAGGCATACGCGATAGCCTTCATATTATACCACTTGTTCAGCTTCGTATACGTGTCGGCTTACTGGGCAATAGCTCCTATACCTTCCTCAGTGTACCCAGCAGCTATGGTTTTCTGGCCAATGGCCGTGCTAAACAAGGGAATGTGGGTAACGAGGAGGATAGTAGCTAAGCCTACTCTCACGGTATACAGCTTCATAACTATGCTATTACTCGGAGCAGCGGGAACTATTTTATCTAAATTTGGATTGCCGTTCAGCATAATAGGATTAACCGTAGGCATTACCACCCCGCCACCGTTTCCGGTAGCAGCCTTCCTGGGAGGCGTTATAGGAAGAGTTATAATTAGAAATCTGTATAGCGATGAATGGTTTAAGAAATATAGGGCGGTTATCGTGGCTGGAATAGCGGCTGGAGAAGGCATAGTCATCGGAATATTCTCAGCGATAGCTCTGATGTCTAAGTCGGCCTGGCTTCTCCCCTATTAAATATTCCTTAAATTCTATTTTTGATGAAAATGCTTATATTAGTCAATAAATTTACCTTCTGGCATGAGCCTGAGGAGCACCTTAGTAATACTACTAGCGTTAGTTCTCATATTACCCGTAGTTAAAGCTTTACCGCCGGGTTCAGTTGTTCTAGACGTTCCGTATGTACATCAAGTATATGATGTTCCCGAGTGGTTTGATGGCCGCTATTCATGTGGGCCAACTTCGATAGTTATGGTGCTTGCATACTGGAAAGTTATAGAGCCATGGCCGTTCGAGGCCAGCATGCCATATAAACACACTTCGGAGTACGGAAGGTACGTATGTTGTATCTTTAAGGTTGGAGACTTCGTCTTCGATAAGGGGGAAGTAGATGCTTCCAGGAGGACTAAGGGGTACGGGGTGCATGGTTTCACATATATACCTGGAGCTGGCATGTCGTGGCAGAAGGCAGTAGATCTATTTAAGATATTCGGCTTCCAATCATACATAGACTACTCTCCAACATTCGAGGAACTTAAGAGGGAGATTGATAATGGCTATCCGGTATTAATGAGTACCCAGCTAACTAAAGCAGGACATATAGTAGTTGCAGTAGGATATACTCCGGATGGATGCATAATAGTCAATGATCCAGCTGGCGATAAAAATAGAGGGTCATACTTTAATTACTATGGGAAACAGGTAGTGTACGACTGGCCAGGCGTTAATAAGGGCCACGTGAACTTAAATAAAGTTAAAGCCTTTATAATAGTACATCCAACGGAAAACCTTAAGAAAGCAATACCC
>QMRD01000116.1 GCA_003649225.1 Thermoprotei archaeon
AATGCTTAGTAAGTATGAGATAGAGTTGCTTAAGAATAGGCTCTCTAAGGCTCTTGGTATAGATTTAGTATCTATAGTTATCTTCGGCTCCGCTACCCGCTCTGACGACTTTACCTCAGGTTTAAGTGAAATTGATGTAGCTGTTATTACATTGAGAAAGATAAGGGTTCACGAGAGGATGAATATTCTCAAAGATTTTAGAGTTAATGCTGTTTTTCTGACTTTGGAAGAGTTTCTCTACCTTCTTAAGGAGGGATTTCCCTTAATCTATTTCATTCTCCACGACTCACACGTCCTTTACGATAGAGGATTTATCTCTAAGCATAAGGGGAAATTTAAGATTACTAAGAAGACCAAGGAGTACCTCCATAGGGCTGGTCTATCTAATCTCTCAATGGCTGTTGAGAGCTATTTCAGGGGCATGTATAGGGAGTCGTTAAACAGCTTGTATAGGGCTGTGAGGCATGCGATAAGGCATATGTGCTGTGAAAGAATGGGGGTTATTCCCGTATCTAATGCGGAGATTGTCGAGAAATCTAGAGAATTGTTTCCGGATATGCTTGTTTCAAGTATTTTTGTGGATTTGGTCCGTGTTCGTGGATTTACTCCTAGTAGGAACTATTGCCGCGAGCATATAGAGAATGTTCTTAAAGTCTTTTCTGAGATGTATCGCGTGTCATATGTATCCATAGATGCTATTGAGGAGATTCTTAGAGGAAAGCGTGTTTTAAAGAGGATAGATGCTATTATTGAGAATGAGAAGCTTATTTGGAGAGTTAAGCTAATGGAGGAGGATGGTTCTTATAGGGAAGTTGATGTAGGCTGAGATTATGATTAATGTTTGCCGTGATAAATGCCTTGATGTAGCTAATATTTTTAGAAAAATGCGTTTTCATATAGCTGATTTTACTGACGAAAGGTTCTTTCCCGGAGAAAATGATGACCTTGAAGACATTCTCCGCTTCTTCTTTTTTGCTGTTGCAATAGATCATAGGACACGTATTAAGGGTTTTAAATATGCCGCTGTAATTGATGGTGTCGAGTATAAAGGTGCAGATCTTCTCTTTAAACTATTGAAGGATAAATACGATGAAGATCCGGGAATTTTCGACCCGGCTAATATGATGAAAATCACCCCTAACGATATCATCTCTTGGCTTAATATAGGCAATGCCGTTATATGGGATCCTGAAACTAGGGCATTTCTGCTTCGAGATGCAGGGTTTAAGCTCGTTAAACTCTATGATGGAAGAGTTAAGAATTTAATTGACGCTAGTGGCGGTAGGGTAGGAGGAATTAGTGGTTTTCTAGGATTAATTAAAGTATTTAGAGCATATGAGGATCCTGTGGAGAAGAAGGCATTTCTTTTGCTTAAGTTCCTGCTTAGACGTAGATTATATGATGTTAAAGATCCCGATATGCTTCAGGTGCCTGTGGATAATCATTTAACTAGAATAGCTGTTAGATTAGGGCTAGTAAGGCCTAGTAAGGAATTAATTGACGTCTTTAGGTGGAAGAGGAAGGCGACCTTTGAGGAGGATGTTATTATAAGGCTTCAGGTTAGGCGTGCCTATAAACTTGTTGCGTTAAAGGCTGGCTTGGATCCTCTTGTAATGGATGATTTATTGTGGACTATGGGTAGAAGTTGCTGCAGAGTATGTTGTGTTAACTGTAATAACTGCAGGATTCCCGTACTCGATATTGAAGGCTGTCCATTTAAGGAAGTTTGCGATAGTTATGCGACGGAAATTAAGATTAATGAACACCTTTATGAGGACACTTGGTACTATTAGACTATCTGCACCTCGTAGACTATAACTTTATTCTGTGCAGATTTTGATCGTATCCGAACCTCCCTTACTTTTTCGTTTACGGGAATTTTACGTAAAGCTCCGTCTATGTAGCCAGCTTCTACCCATTTGCCGTTTCTATCCTTATACTCTAGGACACCGGATATGATATAGTATGTGGGATGCTGGAAGATTACTACCTCCTTCACATGCTTCTTTTCATTCAACTCTAAGTGTATGTAGTCGTTCTCTCTTATGTTCATAAATTCAGCAAACGTATCTAAGTCTCCATCAATTAGGTTTTCGATGAAGCCCCTGCTGATTTTCATGTTTGTATACACATTAACATCCGGCATGCTCAGAACTTTAAAGACTCTGATTATTCCCCTACTATCCTGACTAACCTCTGATATTATCGTAATGCTTTTAGCTGTAGTATTTCTAAGGAATAAATCCAGGAAACGGCTGTTAAATACCCCTAAATCCCTAGCTCCATTACTTCCCTCAATTAGCAACCTATATTGTCTGAAGTAGTTTTTACTCGATCCCGTGCTTCCCTGGATTAGTATAATTCTATCTATTGGTATTTCTTCGCCTAATTCTACCGTTATTTTATCGGATTTACGTATTCTATAGAATGTCTCTAGGTATGTTTCATCTAAAGAGTCTAGAATATTGATTACTGTATGTCCATTGAGGAACCTCCTTATGTTAGTGTATGCTATCGGTTTTAAGCGCGGCCATCCCCATTTTTCGGAAACTTTTTTGAAGCAATGTATAAAGAATTCTGTTAGTACAGGCCTTTTAACTTGCATCCTCCATATTTTCTGGTCAAAGAATGGCTGTGAACCGATGTTTTTGGATAATTTCTCAGCAGCTAGGAAATAATCGTAAGCTATTCTTCGATATAGCCATGCAAGGTACTCTGATTCAGTATTTACTGCCTTCAGAATATTTAGGCCAGCTACCCCATAGTACTCAAGCTTAATTAAGTACGGAAGCAGTTCTTCATACACCTTTCTCTCGGGATGCTTGGCGAAAATGCTTCTGAGCCTGGTGAATTTATCTAGTTTCTCAATGATCTCCTCTGTATATTGCTCCGGATTATTGAGAAAATCGTCGAATAGCTTTAGAACACCTGATTCCTCGGGCCATATCGTTGAGTATCCCTGAAGTTCAGCGATTAATTTGATATAATCCTTATACTCTAAGCCAATAGCTATTTCCACTGCCTTATCCCAGCTTTCATCAGGGTTATAGCCTTCAGGGTTCCAGGTGTAATCCGCTATAGTAGCGAGGGCTATCTTAGATAACATGGCCTCGTTCATAGGATTTGAAAATAGACCGTAGATGTATTCCTCTAAACCCTTACCTCGGCCTCTTATTGGTCCTAGGTTCAGCCAATCTCTACAGTAATCATTTACTGGGTAATTATCCCATATCCACAGTTTTCTCCCTACAGTCTCGTATATGGGCTTCAGATCAGCAGCATTTATCTCGTAGGAGCATACCTCGGGTCCTGTCCATCCGATTAGAATTTCTTTATTAAGTTTTTCTCCTAGCTCCTTTAAGTATTCATTAGGCTCTCTTCCCATGTATTTAGTAGGACACATAATTAACATTATCTCAGGATCTAGCTCCTTGAGTTTAGCATATAGCTTATTCAACATGTAGGCTTGTGCTTCGGCTAGGCTTTTAAACATCTTCTTATCTTCTTCGTGTATTAGCTTCTCAGGTATATCGTCTAGCATTATTGCAAACCACTTTACTCCCAGCTCCCATATTTCCTTAATTTTATCATATAAAATTGATAGCTCCTCATCGCTACTGTACTTAATGGATAGACCCGGACTGATAGAGAATATGAAGCATACGCAATTTTCTCGTGCAACATCAATTAACCTCTTAAATTGTTCGATATACTCGGGAGGATATTTTTCTCTCCACTTTTCTCTATGATATGGGTCATCCTTAGGGGCATATATGTAGGCGTTCATTTTAACTTTACCCATGAACTTTAGTATCTCCTCTCTATCCCTCCAGCTCCACGGCTCATAGTAGAATCCCTCTACAATTCCTCTCAATGGCAATGTCGGTCCATCTATAACCAGCATTTCCCTTAACAGTAATTGATCTCCGTTTTTAGTTATAACTTGACTTAACGTCTGTAGGGCATAAAATACTCCACTTAAACCTTTACTTAAAATAAGTATTTTGGCGACATCGTCTTTGATGGAAACACGTAGGTAGTATC
>QMRD01000117.1 GCA_003649225.1 Thermoprotei archaeon
CGCCCAGCTGAGCCGATGCATCCTTAAGGTATTTATCGAAAACGTTTGGTATAACGTATTTCTGATACTTACTTAGAACTTGAACGCTACCATAATCGTAGAAGTATCCTCTATAAGTTAATAATAGCCTATTATTATCCGACGATAGATCCAAGCCTACTACTACAAGTAGCTTCCTCTCACCACTAATTATATCTTCAGAACCAAAGATAGCTTTCTCCATAAACTCCCTTGCGCCAGCAAGTGCCTGCCAGTGTCCCGAAACGAATACTAACCATAAGGTTCTCAGAGGTCTATTTTTAGAGAAGTATTCAGCTAAAAGGAGGAGTAGTGAGGGCGAAGTAGCTTCGTCCGCCCCAGGAGCTATAGCTGGGACAACAGACCAAGTATCGTAGTGTGCAATAACTGCTACTATCTCATCCTTCCTCTCACCCTCTATCTCCGCAACTATAATACTTGACTTTACAATTTCATAGTCCATGTTCACGTGTATCCTAATTACCGAGTGATTTTCAGCTAACTGCTTAAGTAAAGCTCCTGTTTCACGATCAACATATAATCTGGGGAAGTACACGGGGGCTGAGGATATCTTAGCTATAGCCTCCGGATAGCTGGTTTCATCAGGCTCTATAAATATAACCCCCCTGGCGCCAAACCTTAGCAGGTTTATCCAATTCTTTCCAGAGTTGAATTCAATCAGGGCTATGGAACCATATATATCCTTGTCGTCCAAATCCTCTAAATCCCCATCCCCAACATAGACAAGCCGTCCCTCAATTCCGGTTGGAGGAGTTTTACATGTCTGAACGTAGTTAGGCCAAAGAGCATAGGCGTTAAGCCTTAGACTTACGGGTTCAATAACTTCTATGTAAGAGCTCCTGTCAAGCGGCACCGTAACCTCGTATTCAATGATCCTATAACTCACGTTTATTTCCTTAAGTCGACTTACTATGAAGTTAGCTGCATCATTGCATCCACTGTACCCCGTAACCCTTGAGCCAAAGCTGGATAGCTTCTCAATATATTCTTTTAGCTTATTTACGTCGATACTATTGGCTAAACCTTCATAATCCATGGGTGGTGTTGCCTTAACATATGCTTGTAGGGCAAGTAAAAGTATTAGTAGCATTAGAGCTATTCTTGCCTTCATTGATCGACACCTGATATATTTATCTGAGAACATATTAATTTGTATGTTCATAATCGTCACCAGGGAAGTATCCAGGTAGCCTTAGACAACATAACGATCGACGTGGCTATGCCCACTACGACTGCTTCGCCTGTAGCTACTCCAGCTACTATAACGCCTCTATTCTTCCTCCACCAGTTCTCCCCGTACATTCTGGCTAGAAATCTGGCGATAATAGCGCCTATAATAAGACTTATCGAGTTTGCGGGCAGTATATATGTCCCGGCGACGAGGCCGACTATGGAGAAGGGGAAGTTAAGGATTCTACTTAAAGTATCCCCGATAAACGCTACAGCTAACACCAGTATGAAGGAGTACAATATGGTGTCAACCTTCACTCCTATCTGTCTGCTAATCCACAACGCGCTTGTAGCTACGCTTACAGGCCACTGTATGTTCGTGAATGGGTATAGCGACGAGGGTATTGGAGCTATGCTCCAGAAGAAGGATACGTATATGAAGCTAAATACCGTATAGAGTACGACGGCCGTAAAATATGCCTTAAAGAAGTCCTCGGGCCTTGTCTCTGTTAGGAAGGCTGCCTTTATGGTGTTTCCCCATTGGGGCGAAGCTGTGAAAGGTAGGCCAAGCTGGGATACTGTCGGAGTTAAACCGCTGAACATGGGGGAGAAGAGCCATGCATCCACCTTAGGATATCCTGAGCCAATTACGGCAAGCTGCCATATATAGGGTATCGATATCGGATAGCCTGATTCAGCTATGCTTCTTGAAGCAACCAGCGAGTAGGTGAATCCTCCCCCTATAGCGATTAAGATCGCCAGCCATAGGGGGAAGTCGGGTACTATTAGATGAAACAGCAGTATTGATCCCAGAGATCCTGCTAAATAGAGCGTAGCTAGCGTTTTCAGACTTATATATCCCTTCCTTAAGACGTCAGTCCTAAGTCTGGATAGGCTCTTAAATGCCGATACAATGCTCCTTCTACTCTTAAATATTGAGAACACGGCTACCGCTAGTGCAAAGCCTATAAATGGAGTTATCCATACCCTGAGGAAGGATCTTTGGTAAACGGTTGATATGGTCATGCCTCTTGCCCATTCAATAGCCCATTCCTTAAAGTAATTAGCTAAGTAAGTCCTAGTTAGATAATTGCCGAAAACCCATACAGCTATTGATCCTATAAACATATAGACCACGGTGTGGAATGGTATTAAGAATGCTCCAGTAAATGTTAGAGGATCTGTTGCGAGGCCTAAGATAGCGCCCGGAAGGATATTTTCGATCCCAAAGGGGCCAGTAGTCAAATCGAGCCATGGAATTGGTATTACAACAATTCGGGTATTAAATAGACCTAACGAAATCGTCGGAACCCCATAGAGTATTATCGAATATATGGCGCCTAAAATAGCACTTGTTGTGAATATTCTCATCCTATCCTCCTCTCTCTCAGCTAATGTAATGCACATCTGGGCTGGAAACTCGGCAAAGGGATAGGGTAGCTTCTCTTCCTCTATGAAGATGTAGGCCATTATGTATGCTAACGCAACTTCCTGAATAAGCCATAAAAATATCTGAACCAAATATAGTGAGACTGGTATTATCCACTTTGAATTAAGAAAGCTTCTAACGGCTGTAGCTGGTAGTCTGGGAACCCACCACTCAGGAATTACTTCACTTAGAGGTTTTCCAGAATAAGGATCGTAGAAGGACTTCGATATGGGCGAAGTGAAGAAGTAAAATCTATAGACGAACTCTAAAAATGGAGCTCCTAAGAGAACTGGCGCTGCGGCCTGATATATTATGAATATCTCCTGCTTAGTTAGGGGCTTATCCATAAGCCTCGAAATTTCTGTAAAAAGTATTGCGGTTATGTATGTTATAGCGCTTGCTAGGATAGCACCCGAAGTAAGCTGAATATATATCGATACCGGGAGTAGGAGTGAAGCTGCAACAAATATCGCAAGAAAAGATCTAAATGTATATCCTTTTTTTAAAACATATTCTTCACTCACATAATCACCCATTTACTACATAAAAATAAAAAGAAGGAGGGTTTGATATCTTTAGCTATCTACATGAGCTTAGGCAGACCTATCATGAATGTTGCTAGGAACGCTACTAGGGAGGCGTTTACTCCGTAGCCTACTAGGTATCCGATTATAAACGGTGTAGCCTTCTCCTCAAACAGTTTTGATCCTCCAATTCTAAGTATTATATATTTGATTACTAGTGAGAATATTGGCGGTATCCAAACCCATGTTGTAGTTGGTAATATTAGGAATGCCAATGGATCTATGAAGAACCACGCAAACTTTGTCCTAAGGAAGTAGAGTATGAAGGTAATTATTATTCCGCCTATCATTAGACCATATCTCTCAGCCGGATCGAATGCTAATATTGTTGGAGTCCCCTTAACCCATGAATATACTTCAGGCGATACCCACATATAGAAGGGTGGGCCTGGGGGTCCATTGTTAGCTAAACCTCCGATTGCGTGGTACCACCATATAACTAGCGGTGTAGTTATGATTGCAGCGGATATAATGGTTATCACGGCGGTGAAGAATAAGTCTCTTCCAAGAGTGTTTGTTGTGGGGCCGAGCCTATATATCTTAAACTGGTGGTGCATTGTAAGGTTGCTTATTCTCTGCCCGGTGTTAGCTGCACCAGTTACTAAGGTGAATGTAACTAATGCCGTCTGGTTTTCAGCTGGTGGAACTGGAGGCCATGCACCCATTATTGCGCCAGCATCATATCTAAACCAGTTAAAGGCATGCCCATAGGGCATGAACTCGAAAGATACTCCCATAAGCCTTGTCCATCCATATAGCATTAGTATGTGGAGTATCATGAATACAAGTACTACTAGGAATGGAACACCGCTACC
>QMRD01000118.1 GCA_003649225.1 Thermoprotei archaeon
CCGTGAAAAGCTTATTGATTTTATCGAGTATCATTGAATTATTATTTATTTAACCCATTAATATATGGGTGGCCTTACGTGTGTAGGTTGCTTGGGGCGATATCCAGCGATACAGTGAATATACGTTTAAGGTTCCGTGGAGTTCCTAGAACTTCACCTTTCAAGCTTGTGTACGAGAACCCTGATGCTGTAGGTGTTGCATCGTATAGCGGGGACAGCTGGAGAGTATTTAAATCCTTGGTAAAGGAGTCTAGGAGCGGGTATCCTATAGGGGAGTTTAGGGGTAGGATAGTTATAGTGCATGTTAGGAATAGGCTTCAGGGAGAGCTTAATGAGGAGAACATTCAACCCCTGAAGTATGGAGAATGGATTTTCGCTCATCATGGGCTAGTTGATAGGGTTAATTTAGTGAAGATGCTAAGGAATAGGTATCTCAGTGAGGCTAAGGGGAGATGCGGATCTAAGGCGTTATTCTGTCTAATACTTCAGGAGATTGAGGATAAGGGCGACTTCATCGAGGGTTTGAGGTCGGCTATAGATATGATAAACAGGATAAGGGTAGGGTATACGTCCCTCAACTTTATAGCCAGCAATGGAAGATGCATGTATGCCTTAAGATACTCCAGGGTCAAGACAAGCTACTACATTATCTACTATATGGATGAGCCCGGCGGCATAGAGGTTAATAGGGTGTCTGAGGCTACAAGTATGGAGGTATTCCTGAAGTCTAGGGGGAGGACTATTGCTGTAGCCTCGGAGAGTGTAGGCGGGTGGCTTAAGTGGCCTCCGCTGCCAAATAAGCATTTAATTAAGGTTGACGAGAATCTGAATCTTGAGGTTATTAGGCTATCTTAGAACTATAGCTGGAGTAGTGGATGGTATTCCTAAAATTGTGAACAGCTAATTTAATGGCAGTGTAAATCATGTCTATAGGTTTAGGTCGTAAAGCTAGGAGGAAGAAGGAGATCAAGGAGGTTACCGAGGAAAGGAGAGTAGAGGTCGAGGTTTAAGGTATTTAGGAGGGATTAGTTGTATCAAAGTCTCTAGCTAAGAGGTTCGCCTAAACTCCTTAATTATCTCTTCGAAAATTTTTCTATCTCCAGCCAGCAGGATACCGTAGCTAGCTATCTCCTCAACTACCTTGCTTCCACGTCTAGCCATCTCAAGGATTTCATCCCTAGTATATACTCTGGGCTCCACATCCACGCTTAACGTGGGATCTAGGAAATCCTTTATCCTATCCATAGGCCTACTCGGGACATTATCAGCTATAACCACTACGTCAGCGTCCGAAAACGCTGTATAGTCCCCCCTTGCAAGCGACCCCACGAGAATAACCGCTAGAGCCCCCCTATTGATGGCTCTCTCAGCATAGCCTTTAAGCTCCTCGGTAACCCTTCTATAATCCAGCTTAAAGAATCTTACTTCTGCAGTATTCGACGATTCTCTCACAGTACCTCACCGCCCTCCTAGCATCCTCCTCCGAGTAATAGTCCATTGGAGCGCCCTCGGGATGAAAATTTGGATATCTCGTCGGAATATAGTGCCTATCAAGCTCCATAGCCATATCCACCAGCTCCTGAGGAGGCCTTAAATCATCTGGAAGATTCCTAAGCATGCGTGAAACCGAGTGACCCCAAACTTCAACTCCAATATGCTGGTAAAGAGCTTTTACAGCTTTCTCGGCCGCCTGTTGCGATGCAAAGCATGCCCACTCGTAGTCCCCCATCTCTAGGGATCTTCTTGCATGCTCTAAGTCCCTTAGAGCCTGTCTAAGCCAATCTCTCGCCCTAGATACCACTGAACGTCACCTATTCCTTTACTTTAAAGAACTTCACCCAATCGGGCTGTTCAACGCTGTCCTTCTCGAGCATCTGCCTCCATTTTTCATCTGTAAGCCTATCCGACTGGGGCCATGTGAACTCGTAGTAGCTCATTACGAGCCCTACTCCACAGTAGAGCTTACCATCCTCAGCCTTATACACCACGATTATCGGATCGAAGTATCCGGTTCCAACCTCGAGGACTCTATTGGTGTTTGGGTCGGTGAAAACGTCCGCTATTATCCTAGGATCCTTAACCCTCTCCTCAAGCCCCGAAATCAGGCTCCTCAATAAGGCGCCGTAGCTCAATATCAGCTGTGCCTCCTCCTTAGTTAACGCCTCGCCCTTCAGCTCCTTAAGCGAAATTTCAAGCAGCTTACTGAGGAGCGATATGAACCTTGAGAGATCCTCCTCCATATCCTCATCCAGTAGATTCAGCGCCTTTAAACCCTGTAAGGTCGCATTAGCGAGATTCATTAGCCTGTAGTATAGTATTGGGTGTGGCTCAACGTATCCGGGATGTGGCGATTTCGGCGGTATCGATACCTTCGCGGCGTAGGGCTGCTTAGCATAGAGGATGGTATCATGTCTAAGCTGAGCCCAGCTTGACATCATCGTATTTAAATCCTTGTACCTCCAGGCCTCAGTCTGCATAAATGTTGGATAACCCTTAGTGGAGTAGTTGAGGAGGGACTTTATCGTGTAGAGCCAGCCCATATAGAGGTTTCTGCTCCACTCTTCATCGGTTATATTTGCAACATACTTCTTCATCTCCTCAAGCTTATCCTTGTAGCCTGGATACTTAGACTTATCCTCCTCCAGAAGCTTCTCGGCAATGCTTGATCCTAAGGCGGCGGCTATATCTAGGCCCTTAACCATTGTACGGTAAGCAACCTCCGGATAGCAGAGCTTCTGGTGAATATATCCGTCCAGAATGAAGCGTTGACCCATAAACCTTAACCCAGCTAGGCTCGGTATCTCACAGGGGAAAACGGGGCTACTAACTATCTTAGCTTTGTTTTTTAACGTAATTTTACTCCTGAACAGATCCAGTCTCTCAACGTCGTTAACCATATCTGGAGTGAAGTTGCCGTAGACCTCCTTCATCGTCTCAAGGTAGTCGTAGAAGTTCAGGTCGTCGGATTCACCGACTATGAATGAGGTAGGTAGATAGACTTTCTCCCACAGCTTCAGGCAGCTTACGCCATCAGCGTTAGTATTAACCATTAGGTAGGTTAATATCAGGGCCTGTGCTGTCTGAAGCCTAGCAAGCTCAACCGGCTGATAGGGTGATGAGTTCACCTGGAAACGCATCCTGCCGAGCCACATCATACACCTAAAGTATTGCTCCAGAATAGGCTTCTCGGTGTAGTGTCCCCTCGGAATGTACTGGGTATAGTCTTCATTATACATAAATATGGGACTTATACACTCCGGGCATGATGCCGATAGAATGAGTTCGAGCTCTCTATCCACTAGATCCTCAACTACCTCTGGAACATCGGTGGATGGATCCAGAAGCTTGAGTGCAACCGTAATAAATGCGAGATTCCTAAGCGTGGCGTTCCTAGCCAAGGTATTCTCCGGCAGTTCATAGTATAGTTTAGCTAATTCGTCCTTAAGTGAGGTTAACAGCTTTTTAAGTATTGGTATGAACTTCTTCTCCTCGAGCTTCATAAGGATGTGGTCGAAGAAGGCGTGGTATATGAAGAGTACGGAATCCGTAGTTACGAAGACGGGTATTCCGCTATCAGCTATAGACTTATAACCCTGGTATAGGTTGTCTATTCTTCCATTAACAACTACGAATCCGTTGCTGGATAGCATCTCTAAAGCCTTACTGTCCAGCGTAAACCGTTTACATACAGAATCCCAGTTGACGACATCCGATGGATTAACGGGTAGATTATAAGATGGGGCGTTAGATACTATGATAAGCCTACTTGATGTGGTTTTAAACACTGAGAAGCCATACTTACCGCCCTCTACAAGCACTTCCCCTCCCCTAGCCATCTTTACAGGATACATAAGCTTGAGGATGAGATGCACTGATAGCACTGTATTCACTAAAATTGTAGCCAATAATAACAGTACTACGGTATTTCTGCTCAATCTACATCCACCATAGAATATCTTAGGCTGAGCTAGTTATAAGGTTAGTTTCTGTACAATATTAGCACACC
>QMRD01000119.1 GCA_003649225.1 Thermoprotei archaeon
CTACTCCACACGCTATAGCTAGGACTGCAAGCATCGAAATAAACTTCCTAAACCTTATATCCCTCAAAACGAACCTCAACGATAGCCACAGCAAGCTCATAGTAATCATCGTCATACATGTATAACAAATATATAAACATTTCTCTAATAATTCGGAACTCCTTGTTAAAGTGCTGTTTTCCTTAATATGGGCTTCAAAATTAAAATTACAGGAAGTGATGCCTAATGTAGTTTCCGAACTACCGAAGATGATTCAGAGTTTTTCGTTAAGGATGTATAGTGTCTTTGCTTTTGAACGCAGACGCGCTAAGAGGAAATTAAGAGCTCTATGCTCAAAAATAATAGCAAAGGGCTGATGTACGTAGTTTTCGAACTATTACTCGCTGATATAGTTTTATAATAAACTGAAGGATATTATAATAATAAGGTTAAGGTGAAATATGTATGTCTTTGCACCCTGTTAATCCAGAGCCTATCCCCCTAAGTATAGCAAGGATTATAGAGAGCGTAACTACTGGCGAATATGATATACCAGAATTTCAGAGAAGTTTTGTGTGGAGTGACCATCAAGTTAGGGACTTGCTGGATTCATTAATCCGGGGCTACCCTATAGGTGCATTTTTAATTTGGGACTTAACTGAATATGAAATTAGCAGGTCAACGCCAAAAGAGGGAAGGAGAAAAGAGTGGATTATTGATGGCCAGCAAAGGATAACCGCCCTATGTATATTATGGAGGAGGAAACCCTACTGGATTAGTAATGAGGAATGGGAGAGACTACTAAGACGTAATAAAGTTAAAGTAAATGTACGCACACTTAGGGTTTCTCTCGAATACCCTGCAATAAGAAATGACCCTAAATGGGTATATCCACATGAACTATTAAGTATTCCGAGTAACGGGATTAATATGTATGTGAAAAAGCTTATGTCAAAACTGAATGTGCCACAAGAATTATATATTGATGAGTTCGCTAGGATACGAGATAATATTGAACGAATAAGGGATGCATTAGTTAACACTAAGATACCAATAATTAAGGTATCTATGTCTCTGGAGGATGTTGTAGAGGTATTCAATAGAATAAATAGCGCTGGGACGAAGGTAAAAACAGCGGATATTACTCTGGCATATATAGCTGCTTATAACCCTACATGGGTCAGAGAGAAATTCCTTAAGTATCTTGAGAGGCTAGATGAGGAAGGATATGGCATAGAGCCGGTTCAACTATTACGCACTTTAATTGCTGTTGGAGAAGATAAAGCCATTATAAGATATACCTCCAAGGAATTTATTAAAAATACTGGTGGAGTTTTAGATAGAGCATTCGATAGGCTAAAATCTAGCCTAAATATGTTAATAAGAATGTTTCAGGAAGTAGGTATCTTCAACTTCAATCTGATATACGCAAAGAATACAATTATTCCAATAATCTATTTCTATAGTAGATTTCCCTTTGAATTTAACTTTAACAAGGCTTTTCATTACTTCCTATTAGCATTAGCTGAAGGTAGGTATAGCGGTTCGGCTGAGACACAACTCCAAGAGGATATTAACAAGATAAAGGTTGCCTCAAGCTTTGAAGAGGCTATAGAATCTCTCCATAAGACGATAAGGCCTATTAAAATTACTCCGGGATTAATCAAAGAGTCGGTGCATTATCGTAGTATAGGCAGGTTCCTAAAACTTTTGCTATATCTTGTTGTCTATAGAAATGGTGCAAGAGATTGGTTCACTGGGATCCGCCTAGGATGGCTATCAAACAAGGAAATTAATAGAGATTTCACTATTCAGGTACATCACTTTTTCCCTCAAAGTTTACTAAAAAGAATAGGAATACCTAGTGAGAAGAGAGATACCATAGCTAACATAGCGTTTGTAAATCCTGGAACAAATAAAAGGCTGAGAGACGCTCCAAATGTCTATATAAAGAAATATAAAATAGAGTTAGAAGAACTAAGGAAACAACTAATACCTACGGAGGAAAGATTATGGGATCTAAGATTCTATGATGAGTTCCTAGATATCAGATCAAAACTGATAGCAGAAGAGTTGAGGAATTACTTAATGACGTTATATCCTGAATATTATATGCATGGTTGAGAATTAACCGCATTATTATGATGAAAAGCTAAAGATATATGTGATTTTGTTAGTATAATTAGTGGAGGATAAAGTAAAAGCATTATAGAATCATAGATCTCACATAATCACTTAGTATATAGCTCTGTACTTAATATCACTTACCACCATACATCCACGATTCTATGTAGTGTAATCAGAAAAATAGAGTTATAACGTCCTCTCTCTTTACTACTACATGATGACGTTAGATAACTCTGAGAAAGTGTTTGATGCGATATCTCATCCATTGAGAATTAAGATACTTAAGGAGCTATCTAGGAAAGCCAATGGAATTCGCTGAGCTAAAGAGAAAGCTTGGAATAAGTAGTGGAAAACTCGATTTTTATCTCAAGAAGCTGAACGGGCTAATAACTGTAAACAGCGATGGAAAAAACACGTTAACCAGTAGGGTACGCGGTACTTCAAGCTGTAAACGTTGCTAAGAGATATAGCTGGCAGAAGAGGGCATTCTACTTTAACATTATAGCAATATTGCTCCTAAACCTATACTTTGCAGCTGTTAATCCGTGGATGTGGCTTATAGTAGCACTACCGATAAGCTCTGCCTGGATCATATTCTACTCGTACTGGTCTATAGTCAGGAGGAAAATCTTTCTAACACAATAGCTAGAGCGTTATTTCAGACCTACGTCCTAGGGTAACTTTTATTAGTTACATTTTTGTAATTAATTATAAAAATGTAACCTGTGATGCCTTGTGATCCTCCGGATTAGGATTAGCAGGGATGGATTGGATCTCTTCGACTATACTCTAGATGAGGAGTTCAACGCGTTGAGGGAGAGTGGAGAGGAGGTTGTTGAAAGCGCCTACTCCATGAGCATTTTCCACAGGGTTTTCTCTAACCCTAAGAGGGTTGAAATGCTCTATTATATGATTGAGAGGAATGGTTGCCGTTTTAACGAGTTCGTTAGAGCTATGGATATGAATCCCAGGATGGTTAAACATAATCTGGATATTATGGCTAGGCTCGGCTTAATTGAGCTTAGGGATTCCCTCTATAAGGCTACTAATTTAGGCGCTGTGCTTCTGGCGATGAACCTCGCTATGACTAGTGTCGTTGAGGATCGGCGGAGGGGAGGGTGGAGGAAGATACCCGTGGAATAGGAGGTGATTGTTTTGGCTTGGAACATGCTATTGTTTAGAGTCGGTGGAGAGGGCTTAAGGCTTATGAGGCTTACTAGAGGCGTTATAGTTGATGAGGATTCCGAGAACCTGTACATATACGTGATGCTTCCAGGCTTTAGGAAGGAGGATATAGAGGTCTACACTAACGGCAGGATAGTTAGGATCGAAGCTAAGGTTCCGGAAGTTTTAAAGAAGTTTGTAAGGTCGGAGAAGATCGTTAGGAGGATACCTATAACCTCGACAGTTGACGTGGATAAGGCTAAATCCAGGTTTGAGAATGGATTATTAATGGTAACGTTACCGAAGAAGGCTAAGGGGAAGAAGATAGCAGTCGAGTAGAGCCGCCATCTATGGATGCAGAGTATGTATGAATAATACATAATGAATAAATATCATACTTTTCTCCCCCATGATATGAGCAGAGGTATCCTGTTACTCATAATTATATTAATTGTCGCTTCCTCGATTTTCGGCTTCATACTAGTAAGGCGCCTCTTCTTGGGGAATAGGGAGGACAGGGTAGTTCACAGCTACGTTGATGTGGTGGATGGCAACGCCAAGCTTTTCATAAACGGGAAGCCCGTGGATATTCTGGGGTTCTATGCGACAACTGAGGTTGAGGAGTATATAGATAAGACTGCCAAGTATGATGCTCTCTTCTGCTGCGTTAGTGTAGGGTGGGTGAGCGTGGATAGGGTTTCCGTAGAGTTTATCGAGAATAACCGGCAA
>QMRD01000120.1 GCA_003649225.1 Thermoprotei archaeon
GCTCGAAGCAATGGCTTGTGGAACTCCAGTAATTGCCAGCAGGGTAGGCGGAAACACTGAGCTTATAGAGGACGGAGTAACAGGATTGCTAGTATCACCCGGCGATGAAAAAGAACTCATTAAAGATATAATATTTCTCGTAAATAATAGGAAAATTGCACAGTCGCTAGCAGACAAAGCCAAGGAGAAAGTAGTTAGATATTATAATTGGGAGAAAGTATTCCGTAAGTATCTAAAATTATACTACTCACTTATCGGCGGCTAATAGAGATCTAATTACAGTATGTACTTCGTCGACCGTTAGACATACAGGAACATCGTATCCGTTGTCTTTAAGCCTAAGCGATAGCTGGGTTGGAGGAGGAGGTTCTATTCTAACCTTACGTAACAGGTCCTCCTTCTCAAAGATTAACCTTGTCGGACCATCGATCAATATCCTTCCATCGACCATTATAATAACCCTTTCAACATACTCAGCTATTAGGCTCATATCATGACTTATGATAATGATGGTCCTTCCAGCCTCGTTCATTTTCTTCAGCAAATCCAGGTATTTCCTACATGCGCCATAGTCCTGTCCAGTCGTCGGTTCATCAGCGATCAGAATCTCAGGATACATTGTGAGTACAGAGGCTACGGCAACTCTATGTCTTTGCCCCCTGCTCAATGCATGGGGATGTCTCTCCTCAAAGCCCTCTAACCTCATCATAGCTAATGCCTCCTTGACTCTTCTCTCGATTTCCTTCTTCGGTAAGCCTAGATTACTCGGTCCAAAAGCTAGTTCATTCCATACAGTAGTTTGAAAAAGCATAAGGTCAGGATTTTGAAATATAAAGCCCACTATTTTACTTAATTGTGACACTGAGTACTCTCTAACATTTCTTCCAAATATCTTCACGTAACCATGGCTTGGAGATAAGAGACCCAGAAAATGGCTGACCAGCGTTGATTTACCTGAACCATTTGGCCCTATTATCCCAACAAATTCGCCTTTATATATGTCCAGGGAAATACCTCTCAGAGCTACAGTTCCATCAGGATATTGATGCCATAGATTTCTAACCTCTATCAAGGGTTTATCTGAACTATTGATAGTAATCCTATCTGTGGTAAAAGTGAAATCTCTACTACTCACATTTCTTAGATTGTATTTTTGAATAATGTCCATGAACTCATCAACTGTTAATGGCAATTCACTGGGTTCAATTAAACCTTCGTTTCTAAGCCGAATGGATATCTCTACGATACTGGGTGGCTTAAGCCCTAGCTCGTATATTTTACCTGGATTCTTAAAGACCTCCTGCGGCGTATCATCGATTATTACTTCACCGTTGCTTATAACCCAAATCCTATCAGCAAGGGGTGCAACTTTATCAAGTTTATGCTCAATTAAAATTATAGCTCTACCATAAAACTCCTTAATTTTTTCTATAATGTTCAATACCTCGTACGCACCTTGAGGATCTAAGTTCGTTGTCGGCTCATCGAATATTAACAGTTTAGGCTGTAATGCTAGCACAGATGCTATGGCGACAAGCTGCTTCTGCCCACCAGATAATCTGCTTACTTCCTTTCTCAATAGTCCCTCTAAACCAAGCTCTTGAATGACCCAATTTATTCGCTCCTCCATCTCTTCTCGAGAAAACTTCAGGTTTTCCATAGCAAACGCTATTTCATCTAAAACGCTAAGCGAAAAGAACTGAGTTTCTGGATTCTGAAAAACAGTGCCAACTATTTTAGCCATCTCTTTAATTGGAGTTTCATCTACATCATAGCCGTCTACAATAACCTTACCCTTCTTAACTCCCTCTATAACGTGAGGTATTATACCGTTTATACAATTTACTAACGTGGACTTACCTCCACCACTAGGTCCTATTATGAGTATAAATTCACCCGCATGAACATCTAAATTAATATTCTTAAGCACATAATTTTCGTGTCCATGATATCGAAAGCTTAGGTTCTTGATCTCAACTAAAGGCAACAATATCGCCTCCAAGCGCTCTTAACATATGAAACGAACCTCTTACGTATTCTTACACTTAGTCTATATTAAACATTCCCATGGAAAACACGTCCGTGGTAAGTTATATAAGCGCATAAGGTTAGTATTTTCGCATGAGACTGAAAATTGTCAGGAAAACAAGCCTCCTTATACTTTTAGTGCTGTCATACGTGCTATATTATGTACCACTAACCTTCACGGAGCCCCAGCACTCAATATGTCTAGGTAGGTTAGCTTTAATAATTGTTGTAGATGGAGCTGAAATATCCATTGTAAATGGACTTGAGGAATTTAACCTACTAAAGAATTATGGAATATACTTTAGTAATGCATATACTGTCCTCCCCTCGGCTACTACTCCTGCACATACAGCGTTAGCCTACGGAACGTATCCTAATGTAAGCGGAGTAGTGTATACCTATGCTGTTGATAGAGAAGAGTATCATGTAACGAAAGAAGATATCCCTAAGACCGTTAGCTGGTATGATCAGATAATGTCTGAGAGTATAGTGGAGGTAGCCAGAGAAAACGGAGTATTGACAGCACTTATAGTAGGTAAAGAGAAGCTGAAAGTCATGATGGGATTAAATCAGGTAGCTGACGTCCTTAAAATTCTTCCGTCAGAACTGGCTTATGGCGTCTATGACCCAAACCTACCTATAGAAGCTAGATATAGGCAGGATGAATGGATAATAAATGAAACTATCTCAGTCATACGATCCTGGTCGGAGCTTATACATTCAGGAGAGTATGCATTAGTGATAGTCAATCTTCCTGCTTTAGACTGGACTGGACATGCCTGTGGTCCGGAAAGTGAGGAATATTATCTTGTAGCGAGACATGCGTTCCAACAAGTTCTATCATTAGTTGATATTATTAAAGCTGAAGGATTATGGAACAATACGCTCATGTTCGTATTAGCTGACCATGGAATGAGTGATACAAAACCAAGCAAAATGCTCCTTCCATCCAAGGATAAACATCACTGGGGAGTACTAACCGGAATAAGGCACTACTTAATTGACACTGGAGGTACTGCCGCCTTCATATATCTGAAGGACAAAAGAGATTTGGAAAAAGCCGTAAAGTTAATTCTTAAAAGTAATTTGGCGGATGCTATCTACTCTATAAGTCCCATCAACAGCGTGAATGGAACATTAGAAGATGTAGGGTTAAATTCCCCGTTTGCAGGAGATATCTTCGTATCCCTCAAAAATGGATACCAGTTCTCATATCCTAATGAGGGAGCTCACGGTGGCGTATCAACGCAAAAGATTTTCATGTTTATGCTCGGTGGGGTAATATCTAGTAAATTGACATATAGTAACGAGATAGTGTCCATAGTTGACGTTGCTCCAACGATATGCGAATTCCTAGGCCTACCTATTCCAGAAAGCTTTAAGGGCAAAACTTTGAATTACTTCTTTGCACCAAAGGTTTCGCTTAAAGTAAGCATATCCCCCAGCGTGATAGAGCTTACGGATAGCTATGCAGAATCAACTATTTTAGTAAATGGGAGCGTTGAAGTTCCATCTAAACTATACATATACGTAGATGAAGAAGAGATTAAATCATCCGATATAAGCGGAGAATTTTCGGAGACTGTATCAATTAAGGTGGAGGAAGGCGAACATACGGTATTAGTCAAAATACTATCTGACGGCAAAGTTATTGGTGGTGCAACGTCTAAGATATTCGCCGTAAAGATAAGATATCTCCCTCTGCCATGGAATCTAATATATGCATCGATCGTTATCGGAGTGCTTATTTCCCTTATACCGCTAGTCCTACTGATCATTAATATGAAGAGGAAAAAGCTATGAATAAAGGAAAAATTTTTTCAGCAGCATTTCTATCGTTAATATTGACATTCGTATCTTTAATACTACTTTCTATAATTTTTCCGTCATGTGGCTTCTATAGAGGAGAACCAGTAACTGTCTGGAAGTTTATTGAATGGATACTACTGACGGAAGA
>QMRD01000121.1 GCA_003649225.1 Thermoprotei archaeon
GCGGATGAGAGCCCTCACGACTGATTCCACGGATACTCCGGAGAGGCTGGCTATATCCTCAAGTGAGGCAGATAAATCTTTATCAATACACTTCACTAGATTCAGGTATATTATTTCAAGCACAAGCTAAATTTCCCATAAAGTTATTTAAGTATTCATTAGGGACTCAGGTCTCCACGGCTTCTTAATGAGCTTATCCAGAATTTTCTCCCAATTGCTTAAGCCCTTCCTCCGGCTTCTCTCTCTACTCTTCACGGCATCTCTAACTTTCCTAAAGCTCCTTTTTCTTAAAGCCACTTGGCAGAACCTGTTTACTTTGCATGCATCGTCGGGATTGAAGAAAAATATGTATTTATGGTATTTCCTTACCTCGAATTTTCCTCTAAAGTATGCCACACTATAGAAGTTTCTACCCAGCCTATTCTTTAAGGCATCCGTATATATGGTTAACATAAGCGATGGTACGCGTGAAAGGAGATAGCCAGCAGTACCTAGAAACTTCCTTCTAACTTCTTCCTTTGGCTTGTATGCTCCAAGGTATCCCCCCGACTTAACTATCTCTAAAACGTTTTCAACAAGCAATGGCATTGGTATGCATCCTCCAAACTCTCCTCCAAGAACACCTATCCCTAGGAGTGACTTTAGCCCCAGCTTTCTTTTAGCTTCTACTAGCAATGCTAGAGCCATCGAGTCGTTAGTAGTTGAACCCACGTCGGGCTCGTCGCCTTTAACTATTATATCTCCGCCGAAATCAACCCCAATAAATGCTTTAACATTTAGGTCATCGATGATCTTCTCTAAGCCCTCCAATGCTTCATTCAGGCCATCCCTTATACATATAGAGTATACCCTCCATCCTAGCGACGCTATGTGAGGCTCAAAGAATCTTCCGCTACTCCAGCTAGCTGGATTAATTTCTAGGAGGGAACCAGCTACAACTTTAGCGTTGACAATATTATGCTTATGGCAGTTCAGTACTCCAAGAATGGATACGTCCAACCCTAGCTGTTTTAGTGCAATAGCTACTGAAAGGGATCCTCCGCTGTCTCCGCCCCCGCCTAGACCACCAACTAATATCATGGGGATCATTCCTCAACGGCATTATTAGATTATGATGATTGTTTAAATACATTTATATAGCAGATAATTCTTTCCTTGAACATTATAAAAGGTGGAGAATAGCTTGGGATACTATAGGATTATTTTAAAGAAGATTTTAATTTCAGCTCTTTCAGGCTTCCTTATATCGCTTATTAATCTACTGCCTTATCTCCTGTATAGGTTTAGGATATATCCTCCCATCGACATCTATACAACCGCAAGCACTCTCAACAATATACTGTATTATACTGTAGCGTTTCTAATAGCCTTGAAATCGGGCTCATCAAAGAGAGGTCTACTGACAGGAACATCAATATCAACTTCAAGAGAGGCTGGAAAGCAGATATTGAGGAACATTACCAGGGGGCAGGAGGAGTACCTCTTCAGTAGAAGTGCAGCTTTTTCAAAATCGTTCTTCATTCCATTTCAACTGCCGGATATCTCGTTTGTCGATATTGCTGTAGGTATATCAATTTCTATACTCGCAGGCTACCTCTGCTATTTAAATAAGCTACTTGTCCCCCTCAAGCATCCATCCAGTGGGAAGTTTAAGACGGTATATGTTCTAAGGGACTACTGGTCGAATAGACAGCTATTCGGCAAAAACGTTCCGCCTGAGGAGCCTAGGATAGATTTATCGGAGCCAGGAGAATACCCCAGAGACCCCGTTCCGGAGCTTATAGTTGCAGGAGGCGGCACCACTATAGATGTTGTATCTCCAACGGGAGAGGTTGTAGCTTCAGGCCTACTTAATCCTGAGATACTTGTTCCGCTTAAGGAGCCAGTATGGAATCCGCTTCCACTAGTGTTCGAGGAGAAAATGAGGAAGTATTCTCTCCCAATATTTATCTTAGCTATGCTATCGATATTCG
Source organism: Thermoprotei archaeon (assembly GCA_003649225.1). GTDB lineage: Archaea > Thermoproteota > Thermoprotei > Thermofilales > B9-G17 > B9-G17. Next base: position 1,974 of record QMRD01000121.1, read on the forward strand.
CATTAATGTACTGGGAGCTCAGCCTGCTGTACTCTAGGACCATAAGCATTTTTGGCCCGATTACGAGTATAATACCTCCCTCCCCATCCCTAACTGTTCTATTAGGCTTATTCTCGAAGCTCATGTATCCATCGGTCGTCCTCACAATTATCCTAATACTAGCGTACGCTAGGGTAAATAGAATTAAGAAAATGAAGCCTGAGACATCGCTAGCTCTAACGCTGTACCTGCTGTTATCCCCAATAATCATTCTATCAGCCTTCCAGGCATCATTTATCTGGATCACGACAGCAAATATGGGCTTAGCCAACATGTGGACTATACTACTTATAATACCAACCATCATTCTCGCGTTAACCGCCATAAGGATTAGAGCGTTCGAGAAGGTAACGGTATACCTCTATGACAACACGGAGTCTAGGGTCAGAACCTTTAGATTTGCCGCAGATAGACCAGCGTGGCTTAAAGCCGATTACTACTGGGTATTAAGGTACATGTACTTCTGGCCTGCCGAAATAACGTTCCCGTTGCCACATATCGACTGGGAAAGGCTTGAGCTATGGGTTAATGCGCGTAACGGCGCCGTTGAGTGGGTTGTAACAGACTACCACTACAGGGAGCTATGGTATGAAATACTAGGCAGAATAAGTAGGATTATAGTCGACTTCGATCCGAACTTCCATACACCCCTGCCAGTAACCTTTGAGGATGAATATGAGTACATATTAAGCTTTTTAAATAGAGGATTAAACTTGGCCAGCTACATTAAGGCTCAGCTTAAGCTAATATTTAAAGGACAATGGATGAATTTATGGACTGGCACGATATTCGAGAGCCCTATGAGGAGAGAGTATAGCCAGCTTCATCCGGCTAATTTCATTCAGAAGATTGTGAAGTCGAAGCTACTCTCGATGAGGTTAGCGAGCCTACATTGGAAAAAATGGAGATATCCACTAGGAGCCGATAGAAAGGATCTATATTCAGTTACTGGCAGAAATTACCCAGCTACTCAAGAGGATATAATATTGGTTGAATAAACGACTATTTTATCTCTTTTTGGTTTGTTTTTCGAACTAAAAATTTATAAATTGAACATTTTAGGTTTTAATTACGAGGTGAAATGGATATGGTTCTTCAACCGGGTATGAAAGCTCCCGATTTCGAAATAGAGGCTTATAAGCCGGATACCGACGAAATAGTTAAGGTTAAGCTAAGCGACTTCAAGGGCAAGTGGGTTATTCTATGCTTCTATCCAGCTGACTTTACTTTCGTCTGCTCAACAGAGCTGGCGGCTATGGCTCACGCATACGATACATTCAAGGAGCTCAACGTTGAAGTCGTAAGCATAAGCACTGACACTGTCTTCGACCATAAGGGCTGGGTTGAACAGGAGCCACTACTAAAGGGTAGAGTAAAGTTTCTAATGGGCTCCGATCCAACCGGTAAGGTTGCTAGAACATATGGAGTCTACAGTGAGGAGAGCGGAGTAGCGTTTAGGGGCAGATTTATCATCGACCCTGATGGAGTCATTCAGGCATATGAAGTAGTTAACCTAAGTATGGGCAGGAATGTGAACGAATTAATTAGACAGATTAAGGCGTTACAATACATAAGAGAACATCCAGACGAGGTAACTCCAGCACAGTGGGAGCCCGGTAAACCAACGATTAAGCCATCCATAAAGATATCTGGAAAAGTAGGAGACCAAATACCGAAGGGTAGCTACAGCTACTGGTAGATAAATTCAATAAAACTCCCCATTCTCTACCCAATTTTTATCTCATTCTGTCCAGCAGTTTTAAATCGTTCCCTTTAGGTTTTGAAATATAAATAAATTTTATATTTTAGTAACATATTAGTTCATATATGGACACGAATAAGTTCTTGGGGGAACTTATTTATACGCCCGAGAAAGCTACCGGAGAAGCTATAAGTAAAGTTGAATCCCATACCCCTAAGATTGAGGCTCCTGATGTAGTTAAGGCTAATGAACCTTTCGAGTTAA
>QMRD01000122.1 GCA_003649225.1 Thermoprotei archaeon
ACATAGAGTAGTGGTCCTTCGGACTCTATGTATATATCTGTCTTCTGTATCACAGCGTACATTTTCCCCTCGGAGTCGAGCATCGAGTCGAGTAGGCCGTGGTAGAAAGCTAAGCCTTCTGGTGGATGTGCTCCCTTAGGGTAGAATATTTTCGCAAAGTTTACGTCTTTGCTTCCAAAATAGTCTATGCATCCATGCCATCTGCCTGTTTCATTAAACCTTATTCTCAATACACCATTATCGACGATAGTATATGATCCCTCAACTCTTTCAACGTATATGTCGATTTTACCTCCAGTAGCTGTCGGCTGCTCGCCTATTAGTATGCTATACTGTCTTGCCCCATAGGCTTCGATCTCTATTTTGAAGCTTACTGTAGCCGTCTTTATGTAGCCGCTATCATACTTTAGTATTCCCCATACCTGACTCAATACCTCATTTCCGTTTTCATCAACTACCTTTATTTCATTCGCTTTACACTCGCCGTCAGCGAAGTGGAGATTTATGCTGTATATTTCATCTATTTTAAAGCTATATGGGTTAGATATGTAAACATCATACCCCTTGAAGCTCGGAGATTTATCCTTAAACTCTAAAACCCCAACGTTTGTCTCAATTTTAATATTACATTCCTCCCCCTTCCATGGATAGAAGATATATATGGTCTTTATCTCGCCTGGATGAATTACTATCCATCTAGGATTCCAAGTATATACATCCTTGTCATTAACTTTAATTGAACTAATAGTGGCATTATTCTCCCCCACGTTCTTCAGCGTAACTTCGATAGCCCTCTCAAACCTCCATCCAGAGCTATACGCGGTAAACTTATAGCTGACAAGCTCGAGTTCACATGCCTGTGGCATGAGATTTAAAACTGCATATGCCGCCACGACTGCTACTACTATTACTATTATAGCGACCACAGCTAATAGCTTTCCCCTAATCATATGTATCCCCAAACTATTATTAACTTTAAGAAAATTATATTTTTTATTCTAGCATAAAGAGACCAAATATTTTTAGCTAAAGTCTTATTGGTAATAACATGTCCTAAGAAGCGGATTACGCTAATAAAAACTTTATAGGTAAGCCTCTATTGTAAATTCACAATAGGGATCACCCATAGCAATGCACTTCTTCTCCTTAGATGATAGAAACTTCGTCTTGAAGAGCCCCATATGCCATCCAGCCAAAATTCCGGAAATCATGTATCCTCTTGGCTGAGTTGACTCGTCATATAGCTCACACTCGAATGAGTTCCATACTCTAACTCTAGATCTCTTATTCTCGACATCTAATTCTATGAACTTTAAAACACCGTATCCAACTACTTGAAATAATGCCTGACAAATCTTAGTTAGCATATCGGGATCCCTAGTTCCAGTAAGCTTTAAGTGGCTTTCAAATACTCTTTCACCTATTTCAACGCCAATCTGATATAGTAGCGAGCTATATGCCTCACCTATCCTTTCCTTTAAGCCTAGAATAAGTGCTTTAATAGCTGGTAGACGAAACATGATGACTCTTTCACTAAAAAGGGTTAATGGGAATAGTATTGTATCTACTATTAACCCATTAAATTGGGGCTCTACGAGCTCTACGTGCTCAACAAACTCAAACTTTTTTATTAAGTTAAGGATGGCATTAACTTCATCCTCTCTTCCAGTAAAGTCTATGAAAAACATCATAGAGATGGGGTTATTCTCTATAGGCCTCGGAATTTCTAGGTGGACTATGGATAGTTTAGCGTCGGAAAACACCTTTCCAAGTTTGACTAGGATTCCTGGCTCTTCTAAAGTATGGGAACTTAATGTTACGAAAAATCCATAGATACTTCTTCCAGGTAAGTGTACTATTCTTCCAATTTCATAACTACTCATATTTAACCATTAGATATACTATATTGTGATAACATATATAATTTATTTTCAATTTAAAATGTGATGCATTTATGTGCTAACTAATAATGTTAAATGTGCAAAAAGACTAATAGATGTAACAAGCCAAATATTTAATCGTAGCAGTCATGCGTTAAGCTAGGGGGTAGGCGTGAGGTTTGATCGCATAACTTCCACTCTAGCTTATGCATGTAGAGAGAGGAAAGCCTCATTAGATGAGCTTTATGCTATATTAAGTAGGATATTTGAGAGAAACGGGGTTGATGTTAACCTTAAGCCTGGAATTCTAGTGAATAGAATGATTATATCCGACGCTATCATTAAGTCCCTTAAGAAGCTTAAGTGCAGCTTAATGTATGACGAATACTCGATAATGGCTGAATGGTATAAGAGAGCATTAAATACGCTCGCCTCCACGTCAGCCCTAGGATTGCTGTTGAGAACTGTCCTTAAGGTTAAACTTGCTGAAAAAATTTATAAGAAGATAAACCCGGATAAGTGGAGGCTTTCAATAGATTACTTGAACTCTATAAGGAATATGTGTTTTGAATGGTTTAATAACATATCCTCATCTATGAATATGATTGATTGGACCTTGTTACCCAGCGCTGAACCTATGATCTTTAATAACGTTACCCTAAGGTTTCCACTATCCTATGTTGAGTTTAAGCCTATATGTGCAGGGGTGATTGATTATCCAGGCATTAATTATCCTGCAGCTCATAAAATGCTTTCACTCGAGTACTTTGTGGAAAACATTAATTTGGTGATGGATAGCCTAGACTACTCTGCTGATGTTTTGGGAGGATCTATAGCACCGCCTCTACCCCCCAATTACGTTATACCCGAGAAGTTTGTCGATAAACCGGCAAGAGCATGGCTTCACGTATGTAAGTCTGTAATCGGAACAATCACCTTATTTATTGACGACGTTTTCGTGAAGCCCTACGGCCCCTCTATACCCTACCATCATGTTCTACGCTCGCTAAAATGGCAGCTAACGGACATTCTTCCTAGAAAATTCGAGAAAAAGGGAAATGTGCTTGAGGTAAAGGATCGCGATGTTGAGTGGACGTTCAGGTATCTTTTAACACTTTTATTTTAGGGGGTGTTACTATGAGGAAGGAAATTGTGTTGTCTGTAGTCTTCCTCCTCATCTTTGCCCAATTTCCTCTACTTAGTGCTCAGACGCTTACCGTTAGCGTATGGACCGATAAGAACGAGTACTATATAGGTGAGAGTGCATCGATATATTTTGTTGTTAGCGTTGATGCTTATGTTAGAGTTATTTTAATTAAGCCTGATGTGACGGTTATTTTAGCTGAAGGCAATGTTATGGGCGGCGTCACTTATCAGCTGAAAGGAACCGTAGGCTGTCCCCCAGGTCCAAGGAAAGTCGTTGTTGAAGCCTACGCCGGATCCGAGGTGGCGGAGGGATATGCAACGTACGTAGCTAGGCTTGTCTTCGATATAGACGTTGAGGTAGACGTATACAGCAACTATACATCCATTATAATGGTGAAGTATTCCCCCTACTATACTCCATGGGACTACTTTAAGTCAAACTGCTATGATAAGAATCCAAGTAGCTACCACATGGAGCAAGTTGAGCTTATATCAAACATCACTGGTATACCTTCCACTAGGCTGACGGTTTTAAATGAGGATGTCGGAACAGACTATTTCTATACAGTAGTTAGAACTGAATTGAACTACTCGCCCTACTGTGATGTGGAGAAAGCCGTGCTTGTATTTCAGAATCCAGTATTAAGTTTAAGCGATAGAAATCTCGTTGCATTTACAGTCTTCTGTGAGAGAGGCATATGCTGTGCATCGCCTAGTCCCTCGTTAAGCTATCAAGACAAGGTCATCTGGTATAATCCTACAGCCGCCAGCTTTAAGATAAATTCAAGCATATACGTTTATGTTTCAGTATCAGGTCTTCCATCAGGGACATTAGTGGACCTATATGTTGATGGATTAAAGAAGACATCCGTTTCCCCGGGGAGCTTCGTTAAGATAAGCCTACCTGGAGGAGTATGGCATAGTCTAGCAGTGAAGGAT